>CP101033.1:0-52500 GCA_041319085.1 Aeromonas veronii
ATGTGGATCCGGCCGCTTCAAGCGGAGTTGAGTGACAATACTCTGACCCTGTATGCACCGAATCGCTTCGTTCTGGACTGGGTACGAGACAAGTATCTCATCCGGGTTAACGGCATCATCAACGAACTCTGCGGGGTCGACGGCCCCGCCCTGCGTTTTGATATCGGCAATCGTCCCCATCCAGTCGCTGTCGCCAGAGCGCCGGTACAGGGTGCCGCGCCTGTGAATAACTTGCAGAAGAGCTGGGAAAGCAAGGCTGAAGCCAAGCCCGAGCCGAACCACAAGAGCAACACCAACGTGAACTATACCTTCGAGAATTTCGTCGAGGGTAAGTCCAACCAGTTGGCGCGTGCGGCTGCCCGTCAGGTAGCGGACAATCCGGGTGGTGCTTACAACCCGCTGTTCCTCTATGGCGGCACCGGCCTGGGTAAAACCCATCTGTTGCACGCCGTTGGCAATGCCATCAAGGAGAGTAAAAAAGATGCCAAAGTCATCTATATGCACTCCGAGCGGTTTGTTCAGGACATGGTGAAAGCGCTGCAAAACAACGCCATTGAAGAGTTCAAGCGTTACTACCGCAGCGTCGATGCCTTGCTCATCGATGACATCCAGTTCTTCGCCAACAAGGAGCGCTCCCAGGAGGAGTTCTTCCATACCTTCAATGCCTTGCTGGAAGGAAACCAGCAGATCATCCTGACCTCGGATCGCTATCCGAAGGAGATCAACGGTGTCGAGGATCGCCTCAAGTCCCGCTTCGGCTGGGGCCTGACCGTGGCGATCGAACCGCCTGAGCTGGAGACCCGCGTCGCGATCCTGATGCGCAAGGCAGACGAGAACCAGATCCATCTGCCGGACGAAGTGGCCTTCTTCATCGCCAAACGTCTGCGATCCAACGTCCGTGAACTGGAAGGCGCCCTCAACCGGGTGATCGCCAACGCCAACTTCACCGGCCGTGCCATCAACATCGATTTCGTGCGCGAAGCGCTGCGCGACCTGTTGGCACTGCAGGAGAAGCTGGTCACCATCGACAATATCCAGAAGACGGTGGCGGAGTACTACAAGATCAAGCTGGCGGATCTGCTCTCCAAGCGGCGTTCCCGCTCTGTTGCCCGTCCGCGCCAACTGGCGATGGCGCTGGCCAAGGAGCTGACCAACCACAGTTTGCCGGAGATAGGTGATGCCTTTGGTGGCCGTGACCACACTACCGTTCTTCATGCCTGCCGTAAGATCGAGCAGCTGAAGGAGGAGAGTCACGACATCAAGGAGGACTACTCCAACCTGATCCGTACTCTTTCTTCCTGATAACGGAACGGAGTGGACAGATGCAGCGCGAATATTCCAACCTGATCCGAATCTTTTCCTCCTAATCACAACGGAGAGCACAGATGCAGCTCGAAATTAGCCGTGAGGCCCTGTTACGTCCTCTGCAACTGGTGTCCGGCGCCCTCGGCGGCCGACCGACCCTGCCGATCCTCGGCAACGTGCTGCTTGATGTCAGCAACGGTCTGCTGTCACTGACCGGTACCGATCTCGAAGTAGAGATGATCGGTCAGGTCTATCTGAACGGGGCCAGCGAAGATGGCCGCACCACAGTTCCGGCGCGCAAGCTGCTGGATATCTGCCGTGGTCTGCCGGAAGGCGCCGAGATCCGTCTCAATACCGAAGGTGAGCGCCTGATCATCCGGTCCGGTCGCTCCCGCTTCAACCTCTCGACCCTGCCGGCAACCGAGTATCCGAACATCGAGGATTGGGAATCCGTGCTCGAGTTCGATATCAGCCAGCTGGAGCTGAAGAAGCTGATCGATGCGACCCAGTTCTCCATGGCCAGCCAGGACGTGCGTTACTACCTGAACGGCATGCTGTTCGAGAGCGAAGGTCACGGTCTGCGCACCGTGGCGACCGACGGTCACCGTCTGGCCACCTGCCGCCGCGAGGTAGTAGGGGAATCGCTGCCCGATCATCAGGTTATCCTGCCGCGTAAAGGGGTACTGGAGCTGGTGCGTCTGCTGGAAGCGGAGGACAAGCCGGTACGTCTGCAGATCGGTCGCAGCAACCTGCGTGCTGCCCTCGATGGCTTCATCTTCACCTCCAAGCTGGTGGATGGCCGCTTCCCGGACTGGCGCCGCGTCATTCCGCGCAACAGCGACAAAGCCCTGATCGCCGGTCGTGAGGATCTGCGTCAGGCGTTTGCCCGTGCCGCCATCCTCTCCAACGAGAAATTCCGTGGAGTGCGTCTCAATCTGCAGGAAAACCTGCTGCGCATCACCGCCAACAACCCGGAACAGGAAGAAGCCGAAGAGCTGCTTGACGTACAATATGCCGCTGGCGAGATGGAGATCGGCTTTAACGTCTCTTATGTGCTCGACGTGCTGAATACGTTAAAATGTGACCAAATTCGGATTAGCCTGAGCGATTCCATCAGCAGTGCCATTATTGAGGATTTTGAACATCAGGATGCTCAGTACGTGGTGATGCCGATGCGGATCTAGTCGTGTCCCTGGTCAAACTCCAGCTCAGCGACTTTCGCAATATCCAGCAAGCCAGTCTCAAGCTGTCGCCCGGCCTCAACATTCTGGTCGGGTGCAATGGCAGCGGCAAGACCAGCGTGCTGGAAGCCATTCACTACCTTGGTCTGGGGCGCTCCTTTCGCACTCATTTGACCGGGCGGGTCATCCGCCAGGGGGAGAGGGCCTTTACCCTGTTTGCCCAGTGCGAGTTGGAGGGGCGTCAGGTACCGATCGGTCTTGCCAAAGACAAGAGTGGCGAGACCCAGCTCAAAATTGCCGGGGCGCAGGCCCAGCGGCTGGCCGATTTGGCGGAGCTGTTGCCGGTGCAGTTGATCCATCCCGATGGCTTCAACCTGCTGACGGGCGGGCCTCAGGCTCGCCGCGCCTGGCTCGATTGGGGTGTTTTCCATCAGGAGCCGACCTTCTTTGCCCTCTGGGGGCGAGTGCGGCGGCTGCTGAAACAGCGCAATGCGCTGTTGCGCCAGAGCACCCAGTACCGCCAGCTGGCATTCTGGGATCAGGAGTTGGTGCGGCTGGGGGGTGAGCTGGCCGAGTTTCGCGCCAGTTATTGTCAGGCCATTACGCCCCTGATCAAGGAGATGACGGCGGATTTTCTGCCGGAATTCGATATCAGTCTCGGCTTTTACCGGGGCTGGGAGAAAGATACTCCCCTCGGCGATCTGCTGGAGGCGGGGTTTGAGCGGGATCGGGCGCTGGGCTATACCGGTGTCGGTCCACAGAAAGCCGATGTGCGCCTCAAGGCGAACGGGGTACCCGCTCAGGATATTTTGTCCCGGGGTCAGCTGAAGTTGCTGGTCTGCGCCATGCGACTGGCCCAAGGGCTCTATTTGAATCAACATAGCAGCCGTGGCTGTATTTTTTTAATTGACGATTTTGCCTCTGAACTGGATGTCGACAAGCGCCGCTTGCTGGCCGCAAGGCTGAAGCAGTGTGCGTCCCAGGTGTTTATCACCGCCATCGACACCGGTCAGCTCGCAGACATGATGGATGCGAATGACTGCAAGTTGTTCCACGTGGAACAGGGTAAAATCTCCGAAACGTTAGAGAAGGCAGAGAGTAAGCTATGAGTGAAAATACTTACGACTCCTCGAATATCAAGGTGCTGAAGGGCCTGGATGCGGTCCGCAAGCGCCCGGGGATGTATATCGGCGATACGGATGATGGCTCGGGTCTGCACCACATGGTGTTCGAGGTCGTTGATAACTCCATTGACGAGGCGCTCGCTGGCTACTGCTCCGATATTCTGGTCAAGATCCATTCCGACGGTTCTGTCTCTGTGCGTGACAATGGCCGGGGCATCCCGGTAGACATGCACGAGGAGGAGGGCCGCTCCGCCGCAGAGGTCATTATGACCGTGCTGCACGCTGGCGGTAAGTTTGATGACAACTCCTACAAGGTATCCGGCGGCCTGCATGGCGTGGGTGTCTCGGTAGTTAACGCCCTCTCTGACAAGCTGTTGCTGACCATTCGTCGTAACGGTCACGTCTACGAGCAGACCTATCATCTGGGTGAGCCGCAAGCGCCGCTCAAGCAGATTGGCGACAGTACTGGCACCGGTACCGAAGTTCGCTTCTGGCCGAGCCCGGCCATTTTCAGCGATACCCTGTTCCACTACGAGATCCTGGCCAAGCGCCTGCGTGAGCTCTCCTTCCTCAACTCCGGCGTTTCCATCCGTCTGCTGGATGAGCGTGACGGCCGTGAGGCGCATTTCTGCTACGAGGGTGGCATCAAGGCGTTCGTTGAGTACCTGAACCAGAACAAAACCCCGATCCACCCGAAGGTGTTCCACTTCACCACCGAGCAGGATGGCATTGGCGTTGAAGTTGCCATGCAGTGGAACGACGCCTATCAGGAAGGGGTCTACTGCTTCACCAACAACATCCCGCAGCGGGATGGTGGTACTCACCTGGTTGGCTTCCGTACCGCGCTGACCCGTACTCTGAACTCCTACATGGACAAAGAGGACTACAGCAAGAAGGCCAAGTCTGCCGCCAGTGGCGACGACGTACGTGAAGGTCTGATTGCCGTTATCTCCGTCAAGGTGCCGGATCCCAAGTTCTCCTCCCAGACCAAAGACAAGCTGGTCTCTTCCGAAGTGAAGACCGCCGTTGAACAGGCGATGGGTGAGAAGCTGGCCGACTTTCTGCTGGAAAACCCGGGCGATGCCAAGATCGTGGTCAACAAGATCATTGATGCGGCCCGTGCCCGTGAAGCGGCCCGCAAGGCCCGCGAACTGACTCGCCGCAAAGGCGCGCTGGATATTGCCGGTCTGCCCGGCAAGCTGGCTGACTGTCAGGAAAAAGACCCGGCGCTTTCCGAACTCTACATAGTGGAAGGGGACTCTGCTGGCGGTTCCGCCAAGCAGGGCCGCAACCGTAAAAACCAGGCCATCCTGCCGCTCAAGGGCAAGATCCTGAACGTAGAGAAGGCCCGTTTCGACAAGATGATCTCCTCGCAAGAGGTGGGCACCCTGATCACCGCACTGGGTTGCGGGATCGGTCGCGACGAGTACAACCCGGACAAGCTGCGTTACCACAACATCATCATCATGACCGATGCGGACGTCGATGGTGCGCACATCCGAACCCTGCTGCTGACCTTCTTCTATCGTCAGATGCCGGAAATCATCGAACGTGGCTACGTCTACATCGCCCAGCCGCCGCTCTACAAGGTGAAGAAGGGCAAGCAGGAGCAGTACCTGAAAGACGAAGATGCGCTGCTGCAGTACCAGACCGCCATGGCGCTGGATGGTGCAACCCTGCACGTCAACGAGTCTGCCCCGGCCATCGGTGGCGAGGCACTGGAGCGTCTGGTCAACCAGCACCGCTCTGTGACTCACCTGATCACCCGCATGTCTCGTCGTGCGCCGGAAGCGGTACTGACCCAGCTGATCTATCAGCCGGAGTTGAACGAAGCACTGCTGAACAGCGAGAGCGATCTGCTGGCCTGGTGTCAGGGTATGGAAGCCGTGCTCAACGAGAGCAACCACGGTATCCAGTACCAGATCCAGGTTCGTCGTGACGAAGAGCGCAGCCTGTACGTGCCGCACGCCGTGGTACGTCAGCACGGTGTTGACCGCGAATATCCGCTCAGCTACGACTTCCTGCAATCCGGTGAGTACCGTCAGCTGGTTTCGCTGGGCAAGGAGATCGCCAACCTGATCGAGGAAGGTGGTTTCATCAAGCGTGGCGAGAAGGTCAAGCCGGTTGCCAACTTCGTGGAAGCGGTCGACTGGCTGATGGGTGAAGGCAAACGCGGCATCTACATCCAGCGCTATAAAGGGTTGGGCGAGATGAACCCGGACCAGCTGTGGGAAACCACCATGGATCCGGAAGCCCGTCGCATGCTGCGCGTCACCATCGACGATGCCGTCGGTGCCGACCAGCTCTTCTCCACCCTGATGGGTGATGCAGTAGAGCCGCGTCGCGACTTTATCGAGACCAACGCCCTGCGCGTAGCCAACCTCGACGTCTAATCGACGCAGTCAGCCAGCAATAAGCCGCTCCATGTGAGCGGCTTTTTCGTTTTCAGGGGCAGGGAAATCGTACGTTCCACGTGAAACATCAAATCTGTGCATCAGGAGTTATGGCCGCGAAAAGATCGTCGCCACTCACTGGGGGAGATGGCAAAGCGGGATCGGAAGTGATTGCGCAGGGAGGTGGCACTCTTGAAGCCGACCAGCTCGGCAATGCGATCGATGGAATGGCCGCTTACCTCCAGCAGCTCCTGACTGCGCCTGAGCCGCTCCGCCAGCAGCCATTCACCCACCGAGAGGCCGGTTGCCTGATGAAAACGGCGGGTAAAGGTGCGTCGACTCATCAGGGTGTGATCTGCCAGAGAGTCCAGGGTATGGGGCTCGGCCAGATGGGCACGCAGGTGATCGAGCAACTGGTTCATCCGGACATCGCGGGTGGAGGCAGGTACCGGCTGCTCGATAAACTGGGCCTGACCACCTTCCCGGTGGGGCGGGATCACCAGCCGCCTCGCCACCTTGTTGGCGATGGCCGAGCCGTGGTACTGGCGCACCAGATAGAGACAGCAGTCCAGTCCGGCGGCGGTGCCTGCCGAGGTGACTAGCCCATCATCATCGACATAGAGGGCATTGGTATCGAGCTGCACGCAGGGAAAGCGGCGGCAGAAATCCTGCTCGTACTCCCAGTGGGTCGATGCCTTGCGACCATTGAGTAGTCCGGCATAGGCGAGCACATAGGTGCCGAGACAGAGCCCGACCAGTCGGGCACCTCTGGCTCTGGCGGCAATCAGGGCATCGAGCAGCGCTGCGGGTGGCTGTGCTGCCGGGTCGTGCCAGAAGGGGATAACGATGATCTCCGCCTCGGCCAGCACCTCCAGCCCATAGGAGGCCTGAATGGTGAAGCCTTGTGCCGAGTGTGCGTGGCGGTTGCCATCGCCGCAGCAGATCTTGAGCTCGAACAGCGGCTGGCCCGGCAGGATATCGCCGAAGATGAGGCAGGGGACGGCGCAGTGAAAAGGGCTGAAGTGATCGAAGGTCACCACGGCAACGATCGGGGTGGGCATTATGTTGGCTCCTCTCTGTGCACAGACTACTCATCATAAGCGTCTGGCAGTGAAAGCCGAAGGGCCATGCGAACTGTTCGGCATGGCCCAGTCAGTTACAGCGAGAGAGCCTCGCCATCCGCCGGTATCCGCACCCGATCCATCATGCCTCGCTCGGTCAGATAGGTATGAAGTTCCTGACGTGACAGCACGGCATGGTTGACCGCCTCCATATGGCTGGCGATCAGCGTGGCCTGCGGTGCGGCCTGATATACGGCGGCGACATCCTCCTTGCCCATGATGATGGAACCTAGCCCGGGCACCTGTGCATCGCCGCAGTTGAGGATGATGACCTCGGGCTGCTGCTGTTGCAGGGCTTGCTCGACCCGGGGATGCCAGATGGTATCACCGGCCAGATAGAGGCACTGCTCATCGGGGTGGGAGAATACCACGCCGCACACTTCTCCCATTCGCTCGCCCAGTATCGCCATCAGTTGATCGCTGCCGTGCTGGCCACCGGTTTGCTGCAGGCGAATGCCGGCAAACTCGGGTTGGTCGCTCAGCAGGCGCACATCCTCAAAGCCACTGGCACGAATGGCATCGGCATCTTTCTGGTGTTGCACCAAGAGCGGCAGATGTTTGGGGATCAGGGCTCTGGCGGCGTCATCCCAGTGGTCGGGATGGTCGTGGGTGACGATAACGGCATCCACATCGACCAGCTCATCGAGCGGCAGCGGCAGCCCGACCAGCGGATTGCGCAGCTGGCTGTTGGCAGTGCCCTCAAAGCCGGGGAAGGCACCCTTGGCCGAGAGCATGGGGTCGATCAGAAAGCGGGTACCGGCATAGTTGAGCAGCAAGGTGGCGTTGCGAACCTGGGTAATCTTCATGGGATGGCTCCATGTTGGCTGGTGGATATGCAACCAATTATGGGGCGCTAAGCGAGTTGCCATCAGTGGCCCACGGGTCGATTATCATCACTATCGGGCCAATAGGTTGATATGCCAAAGGTCGGCGCGCCATTTAAAAAATTTGAAAAAATCCCCTTGAAAGGAAAAAGTGAGCCCCTATATAGGTAACAAGGTCAGAACGCTCGACAGAGGTTTCGACCAGGCGCCCGTCCATCAGGAGGGCAAACAATCCGTTATCGCTCATAAGAGGGTAATACTATGCGTTCTATCGACTTTTCTCCGCTCTATCGTTCTGCCATCGGTTTCGATCGTCTGGCCAATCTCATCGAATCTGCGGCCAGCAATGGCAATGCCGGTTATCCCCCCTACAACATCGAGCAGCTGGGTGACAACGACTACCGCATCAGTATGGCGGTGGCAGGCTTTACCCAGGAAGAGCTGGAGCTGAGCTTCCAGGAAAATCTGTTGACGGTGAAGGGCAACAAGCAGGCCGACACCGGGCGCAACTATCTCTATCAGGGGATTGCCGAACGTGGTTTCGAGCGCCGCTTCCAGCTGGCCGACTATGTGCGGGTGAAAGGGGCCGACCTGAAAAACGGCTTGCTGCACATCGAGCTGGTGCGTGAAGTGCCCGAGGCGATGAAGCCGCGTAAGATCGAGATCAACGGCTGATAGCCTGAATTCACTGAAATTTCAAAATTTCCCGGGTGCCGATGACGGGCCTGTGGAGAGTTGAACCTGTTGCTTATTAGAAGGATAGGATTATGCGTAACCTCGATTTTTCTCATCTCTATTCCAACGCCGTCGGCTTCGAGCGGATGGCCCGTGAGCTGGAAGGTCTGTTCGAGCAGAAGACCGCCGCTTACCCCCCGTACAATATTGAAAAGCGCGATCAGGATGGCTATCGCATCACGGTCGCTGTGGCTGGCTTCGAGCGCGAAGAGCTGGAGCTGGAGACCGAAAACGGCACCCTCAAGGTGAAGGGGCGTAAAGGGGCTGCGGCCGGTGAGCGTCAGTTCCTCCATCAGGGAATTGCCGAGCGCGACTTCGAGCTCGCCTTCAAGCTGAGCCAGCACGTGGAAGTGCAGGGGGCCAAGCTGGAGCATGGTCTGCTGACCATCGATCTGGCTCGTGAGCTGCCGGAGGCGCTCAAGCCCCGTGCCATCCCCATCGGTAAACCCGATCAGCTGGCGCTGCCCGGCTAAGCAAACCGGATCGCGATAAACAACAAAGGCCTGCAGATGCAGGCCTCTCTGTTTTTGTATCGCTGGATTGGATTAACCAGCGTAGAGGGCGTTTATCTCGTCGGCCAGAATGGCGATGCCGCGGCGCACCAGCTCCTCGCTCTGGGAGTAGTTGAGGCGGATACACTCCTGACTGTGGCGCCACTCGGGGTCATCGATGCCGGGGAAGAAGTAGTGACCCGGCACGATCAGCAGGTTCTTCGCTTTCAGTCGCTCATAAAGTTCCTGACAGTGGATCGGCAAGCCTTCAAACCAGAGCCAGAGGAAGAGGGCGCCTTCCGGTTTGTGGATATGGAAGCGCGGGTCAGGGATCGCTTCGCGCAGCAGTTGCACCGCCAGCTCGGCTTTTTGCTGATAGAAGGGTTTCACCACCTGTTCGCTGAGAGTGATGATATCGCCGCTCTCGATCATCGGGATGGTGATGGCGGGGCCCAGACTGCCCGGCGCCAGATTGATGATGCCGCTCAGGTTGGTGATGGCCTGAATGATCTTCTCATCGGCGATGACGATGCCACAGCGGGTGCCCGGCAGGCCGAGCTTGGAGAGGCTCATGCAGAGGATGGTATTGGCGTTCCAGAACGGCTTGGCTTCGCTGAAGATGATGCCCGGGAAGGGGACGCCGTAGGCGTTGTCGATCAGCAGCGGAATGCCCTTGTCGCGGGCGATCTGGTCGAGGTGTTCGATCTCTTCGTCGGTCAGCACATTGCCGGTGGGGTTGGTTGGGCGGGAGACGCAGATCACCCCGATATCGTCACCTACCTGCAGACTCTCGAAATCCACATGGTATTTGAACTGGCCATCTGGCAGCTTCTCGATGGTGGGCTTGTAGGCCACGAAGTAGTCGTCGGCCAGCGCCGAGTCGGCATAGCCGATGTATTCGGGGGCGAGCGGGAACAGCACCTTCTTCTTGCGGCCATCGGCAAATTCACCGGCCAGCAGGTTGAACAGGTAGAAGAAGGCATTCTGACTGCCGTTGGTCAGGGCGATATTGCGGGCCGAGATATCCCATCCCAGCTCCTTGCTGAGCAGGGCGGCCAGCGCCCTGGTGAACCTGTCTTTGCCCTGCGGGCCGTCGTAGTTGGCCATCGCTTTGACCAGCTCGCCGTTGTTGAGCAGGCTCTTGGCCTCGGCCTGAAAGCGCTCCAGCATGGCGGGGATTGGAGCCGGATTGCCGCCACCCAGCATGATGGCGTCCGGATTGGTCAGCCCCTGATTGAGGTCATCCATGAGTTGGGTAATACCGGCGTGGCGAGTGAACTTCTCGCCGAACAAGGAAAATTCCATTCGGTGACAGATCCAGAGTCAGTTACGAAGATGTAGCACCATAGCTCAGTTTAAAAGCGGGTGTCGATCAAAAAGATGGGACGTTCCACGTGGAACATGGTGCAAAAAATCAAGCGTGGCTAAAAGCACCAACTGTTGGTTTAAAAATGACCGAGCAGGATGCATTTTGCGATTCAATTCGGTATCGCAATATAGTTAATTTAAACAAAATCATCATGTTATGTATTTTTTGAAGAGTGGCACAACTATTGGAATAGCTATCTGGTCATCTCAACCATACCGGAGCAAACCAGATGAAAAGCCTGATCGCCACCCTGATTGTGAGTGCCTTGAGCCTGAACGTGATGGCCAACGAGAACCCGCGGCCCGAGCTGGAGAGTGCCCTGCTGGAGCAGGATGTGCAGAGCGAGCTGCAACAGGCATCCCATGCCGTGGTGCAGGATGCGCTGCACAATCTCAAACCGCTGGCGCTGGATACCCTGGTGGTGGAGGCGAGTCAGGCTGTGGCGACTCACCCCGAGAGCTGAGGTAGCGCAGGGGGGTCTGTCCCGTATGTTGTTTGAAGAAGCTGATGAAGGCGCTGTCGCTGGAGAACTCCAGCGCAGCGGCAATCCGGCTGATGTGCTCGCTTTCTGCCAGCAGCTCCATGGCGCGCAACAGCCGCCACTGCTGACGCCACGCCTGATAGCTCATGCCGGTCTCCCGCATAAAGATGCGGCCAATGGTCTTGTCACTGGCACCCACCCGTTCGGCCAGCCGGTTGAGCCGCTCCGGTAGGGCATCCCCCCGTTTCAACTGCTGTAGCCAGTCGCTCAGTCTGGGATCGGTCGGCAGCGGCAACTGCCACGACTCCCGCGGTGCCTGCTCCAACTCCTCCATAAACAGTGCCACCGTCCGTTGCTGCTGCTCTTGCGGTTTGTCCCACGGCCAGAGCGCCATCCGTTCGATCAGTTCGTGCAGCAGCGGATTGACTGCCAGCACTTCCACCGTGCCGGGCAACTTGGGGTGCGGCTGGAAGTAGAGGGAGCGGTAGGCCACCACACCACGCATCAGTACCCGGTGGGCAGTGCCCGCTGGCAGCCAGGCTGCGCGGGTGGGCGGCAGCAGACAGACCCGACCTTCCAGCTCCATGGTCATGCAGCCGGATTGGGCGAACAGCAGCTGATGGCGTTGATGTTGATGCAGACCCGAGTCGTGCCAGCCGAGGTCGGAGGCAATGCCGATCACGCTGCCGGTCAGTTGGTCGGGGTCAAAAGGGTGATCGGGAAGAATAAAGGCCATATGTCCGATTTTTGATGTTTATAGTCCTGCTTATTGTAATCAGACAATTGGCATCTCTCTAGAATGGCGACCTCTTATGAAGGAGGTTTGTCATGAACAACAAGTTGCCACCGCTCTGGCTGGTGGTGGGATTGATGATGTTTCCCCAGATTGTGGAGACTATCTACAGCCCGGTACTGACCCACATCGCCAGCCAGTTTCAGGTGAGCGAGGGGCAGGCATCCCAGACCCTGTCGGTCTACTTTTTGGCGTTTGCGGTAGGCGTGGTCTGCTGGGGACGGCTCTGCGATCTGATCGGGCGGCGTCCCGCTATGCTGGCCGGTCTGCTCACCTATGGTGTCGGCACCCTGCTGGCGCTGCTGGCCAATCAGTTTGAAACCCTGCTGCTGGCCCGGGTTATCGCGGCCTTTGGCGCCGCCGTGGGATCCGTGGTGACCCAGACTATGCTGCGCGATAGCTATCAGGGTGGCGATCTGGCGCGGGTCTTCTCGGTGATGGGCATTGCGCTCTCACTCAGTCCGGTGCTGGGGTTGCTCAGTGGCGGCCAGTTGGCGAGCGGGTTCGGCTATCTCGGGGTGTTCAGCGGTCTGCTGATACTGGCGGTTTGCTTGTTGCTGGTTGCCTGCTGGCAGCTGCCGGAAACCCGTCCGGTTACTACCCAGCGAGTCGCACTCTGGCCGCTGGCATGCCGGATGATGAAGGATGGCGGGCTCTGGCGCAGTGCCGTGCTGGTCGCTCTGTTCAACACCATGCTGTTTGGTTATTACAGTCTGGCGCCGTTCCTGTTTGCCGGATTGGGATTGAGCACCGGCGAGTTTGGTTACTCGGGGATCTTGCTGGCACTGGCGACCCTGCTTGGCAGCCTGCTCAACAAGCATCTGCTGGGGAGGGGGTGGCTGCCGTCCTCTCTGGTCAGACTGGCTTGTGCTCTGGCGCTGGTTGCCGGGCTGCTGGTTTGGGCGACTCAGGGCAACCTCTGGTTCCTGTTGCCCATGATGGGGATTGTGGTGGCCTTTGGGGTGGCGATCCCCAATGTGCTGAGTCAGGCGCTGCTGGCCTATCGCGAGGTGGCAGGCAGTGCTGGCGCCCTGTTCGGGCTTGGCTACTACCTGCTGCTCAGTCTGGGGTTGGCAGTAGCAGCCGGATTGCAGGATCTCGGCCTGTTGCTGAGTAGCTGCGGTCTGCTGGCGCTGATTTGCTGCGGGCGTCGTTCCACGTGAAACGTCAGTTGCCGATAAAGCGGTAGCCGATAACGGATTCGGTCTCGATAAGCATCAGTTGCTGGGGGTTATCCCCCAGCTTTTTGCGCAGACTGGCGATGACGATACGCAGGTAGTGGGTGTCCTCTTTGTGGCTCGGCCCCCAGATGTCGTTGAGCACTTACATCTGGCAACTGGCTGGATGAGGAGTGGGTACGTAGTTGTCGGGATAGTCCTCGCGTTTCTCACCTTACACGGCTATCAGCTATCAGCGCATGGTAACGAACTCTTCCGCACTGGTGGGATGAATGGCAATGCAGTTGTCAAAGTCTGCCTTGGTGGCACCCATCTTCATGGCGACGCCGAAACCTTGCAGGATCTCGTCCATCGCAAAGCCGATACCGTGCAGACCGACCACCTTCTCTTCCGGGCCGACACAGACCAGCTTCATCCGGGTGGGCTGGCGATGCTGGGTCAGCGCCGAGTACATGGCGGTGAACTGGCTGCGGTAGACCTTCACCTGATCTTCACCATATTCGGCGATGGCTTCCGGTTCGGTCAGGCCTATGGTGCCGATGGGCGGGTGGCTGAACACCACGGTCGGCACCAGATCGTAGTTGAGGTGCTCATTCGGCTTGTTGTTGAACAGCCGCTCGGAGAGGCGGCGGCCCGCAGCGACGGCTACCGGGGTGAGCTGGATGCGGCCGGTGTTGTCACCCACCGCATAGATGTTGGCGACGGCGGTATTCTGGAACTTGTCGGTCGGGATAAAGCCCTTCTCGTCCAGTGCGATGCCCGCGGCAGCCAGATTGAGGTTATCGGTAGCCGGTACGCGGCCGATGGCCCAGATCAGACAGTCGACGGTGAGATGGCGGCCATCTTCCAATTGCAGGGTCAGGCTGTTGTCAGCGTTCTTGAGCACGGCTTTGGGAATGGCATGGGTGTGCAGCTTGGGCCCTTCCTGCGCCATGATTTCAACCAGTGTCTCGTGGATCATGGGGTCGAAGTTGCGCAGCGGCGCGTGCTTGCGCACCACCAGATGGGTCTCGGAGCCGAGCGCCTGCATGACGCCGGCGATCTCCACCGCGATGTAGCCTGCACCGACCACGGCAACCCGCTTGGGTTGGCTTTGCAGTTCGAAGAAGCCGTCGGAGTCGATACCCAGCTCGGCCCCCGGGATCGCCGGAATTTCCGGACGACCACCGGTGGCGATCAGGATGTGATCGGCCGTGTAGTGCTCGCCATTGACCTCGATGGTGTTGCTGCTGACGAAGCGGGCGAAGCCCTTGATCACCGTGATCTGGTTCTTGCCCAGCAGGTTCTGATAGGACTGGTGGATGCGGCCGATATAGGCCTGGCGGGACTCGACCAGCTTGGCCCAACTGAAGTGGTTGAGGGTGGTATCGAAACCGTAGTCGGCGCCATATTTCAGGGCATCGGCGATCTGGCCGGCATACCACATGGCCTTCTTCGGTACGCAGCCGACGTTGACGCAGGTTCCACCCAACTCTTTGGCTTCAATCAGGGCGACTTTCTTGCCATACATGGCAGCCCGGTTGGCCGAGGCGATGCCGCCGCTGCCGCCGCCGATGGCGATATAGTCAAAATGCTGTGCCATTGCGAGGTTCTCCGCTCATTAAGAATGCAATCACAGCATGATGGGGATAAAGCGACTAGCTCACAAGAGCCAGCGCTCAGTTATGTTGGATCGGCAGGCGAATATGGAACTGGGCACCGTTGCCCGGTTCGCTGGCACAGCTGATACGGCCTTTCAGCAGTTGTACCACCAGGTTGTAGATGATGTGGGTGCCGAGCCCGCTGCCACCCTGACCCCGTTTGGAGGTGACGAAGGGATCGAAGATGCGCGGCAAGATTGCCGGCGGGATGCCGCGACCGTTGTCCGAGTAGTCGATAAACAGCTCCTCTCCCTGCTGTTCCACCTTGATGGTGATCTTCTTCGGCTTGTCCCAGTTGTCGAACCCGTGGTTGATGGAGTTGAGGATCAGGTTCGAGTAGATCTGGGTAAAACTGCCCGGGAAGGAGAAGATCGACAGCCTGGGATCGCACTGTATATCCACTTCGCACTGGCTCTTCTTCAGTTTGTGGCCGAGGGAGACCACCACCTGATGGAGGTTGTCGGCAAGGCTGAAGTTGTAGCGCGCTTCCGATGACTGGTCGACCGCCACCTGCTTGAAGCTGGCAATCAGCTCGGAGGCGCGCCGCAGGTTGCTCTGCAGCAGCTGCATCGACTCGTCGAGGTTGACGGTGAACTCGTTGAGATAGGAGCGCGACAGTTGCTTGGCGTCGATATGGGACTTGAAGTCGGCGACCCGCTCCTGCAGGTAGGAGGAGGCGGTCACGCTGATGCCGATCGGGGTGTTGATCTCGTGTGCCACCCCGGCCACCAGCGAGCCGAGGGAGGCCATTTTCTCAGACTCCACTAGGGTTTGCTGGGCCTGTTTCAGATCATCGTACGCCTTGCCCAACTGGTTGTTGGCTTCGCTCAGGCTGCGGGTCCGCTCAGTGACCTTGCCTTCCAGCTGTTCGTTGAGCTGGATAATCTCCCGCTCGACCTTTTTCAGCTGGGTGATGTCGTAGCCGAACCCGATCTGGTACTTGAGGTTCGGGCCATCGTAGAAGGGCACGAAGGTCCACTGCAGCACCAGCTCATGGGCCTGCTGGTCATGCATGATGACCTCCTGGTCTGCCAGCGAACCCTCTGCGGTCAGGATGTTGTTCAGCTCTTCCCGCTGCACCGGGCTGACAAAGAGATCCAGCCAGTTGTGCTGCAGCAGCTCCTGCTGGTGGTAGCCGGTCAGCAGGATAGCCGCCGGGTTGATGCTGGCGATGGTCAGATCCGGCTCCATGCAGCAGATAACCATGTTGGCGGAGTTGATCAGGGTGGCGGAGAAGTCCCGCTCCTGTTGCAGCTGTTCGACCGCCTGATGGCGGGCAACCAGCTCGTCACGCAGTCGGGTGCGCATCTGGTTGAGGGTGGAGACCAGGGTATCCAGCTCGTCTTGATTCTTGCGCGGTTGCGGGCGCCCCTCCAGAATCAGCTCCATGTCGAGTCGATCGAGGTTGAACTTTTGGGCGTAATTGGCGATGCGGTTGATGTGCCTGACCACCAGATAGTAAATGATGATCAGGATGCAAAATGAGACCACCAGGGTCTTGATGGTCTGGCTGACCATGATCAGCACCGATTTTTCGATGAGGCGCTGGTAGATTTGCTCGAGAGAGGCGGCAACGAACAGCTTGCCGACGATTTCACCCTGATAGGTGAGGTTGAATTCTCGGGAGATATCGTACCTTTCCCGCTCGACTCCCTGGGTCAGTAGCGGCACTTCGGAGTTGCCGAGCATCTCCTTGACCATCACGAACTGCATGTTGGGCAGGTTCATGATCCCTTCGATCTGCACCTTGACCTGCTCTTCATCCAAGTTCCACAAGCTGGCGGCGATGGGTTGCAGGAAGGATGCCTCGATCTGGCCGATGCTGTCTTCGATGACGGCGACATCCTTGCGGTAATCCCAGGAGAGTTGCAGCGCCGTAATGATCATCGCCAATACGGTACTGCACACTAGAATGTAGGAGAGCAGGCGATATGAGAGTCCGTTGTGGCCTACGGCCCTGGCGGTCTTGGAGAAGAGTCCTGACATGGCGTCCTTGCAGTCTGGATAGGGTGTTTTTTAGTTTAACTGCTTCATGTACTTATGTCGTCTTTCCTGCAAAGCATAAAAAAGGCCCCGTGTCGGGGCCTTGGCGTGTCGTGATGATTAATGTCCGCTGTTTGCTTTCGGCGGAATGGTTTCATCGAATACCGGCAACGGTTTGTGCTCGGAAGCCAGATAGGTGTAGATCACCGGCAGCACGAACAGGGTGAACAGGGTACCGATGGCAAGACCGGCCACGATGACGATACCGATGCTGAAACGCTGTGCCGCACCGGCGCCTGCGGCGTAGAGCAGTGGGATCAGACCGGCAATCATAGCGGCGGTAGTCATCAGGATCGGACGCAGACGCACCTTGGCTGCCTGCATCACGGCTTCCATCCGGTTCATGCCGCGCAGCAGCTGCTCTTCCTTCGCCACTTCACAGATCAGGATACCGTGCTTCGTAATCAAGCCAACGAGCGTGATCAGGCCTACCTGTGAGTAGATGTTCATGGTTGCCAGTCCCCATGCCAGGGTAATCAGCGCCCCGCTGATGGCGAGCGGTACCGAGACCATGATCACCAGCGGGTCACGTACCGATTCGAACTGGATCGCCAGCACCAGGAAGATGATGGCCAGTGCCAGCGCGAAAGTAGCGTAGAGCGCGTTCCCTTCGGTGACGAACTGGCGGGCTTCTCCCATGAAGTCATAGCGATAGCCTTGCGGCAACTTCTCGTCGGCAACGGTCTGGAACCAGTTGATCGCATCACCCATGGCCACGCCCGGTGCCGGAACGGCGCCGATGGTGGCGGAGTTGAGCTGGTTGAAGTGGGGCAGGGCGCGGGGCTCGCCAACCACTTCGATGCTGATCAGGCTGCCGAGCGGGATCGACTTGCCGTCAGCGGCTCGCACGTAGTAGCCATTAATGGATTCCGGATTGAGACGGTATTTGCGCTCGACCTGCGGGATCACCTCGTAGGAGCGGCCATCCAGATCGATCCGGTTGACGTAACCGTCCGCCATCATGGTGCCCATGGTGATACCGATGTCCTGCATGGTGATGCCGTAGGCACCCGCCTTGTCCTTGTCGATGCGGATCTTCATGGTGGCGGAGTCGTAGTTCAGATCGAGATCCGAATAGACGAACTGACCGTTACTCTGCGCCGCGGCCAGAATTTCCCCGGCCACCAGGAACAGGCTTTCGAAGCTGTTCGGGGTGGTGATGACGAACTGGATCGGCAGACCACTCGATGCACCCGGCAGTTCCGGGAACTGGAAGGTGGTGATGGCCATACCCGGGATGTCTTTCACCAGATTGGCGACCCGGTCCAGCACCTCTTTCTGGCTCGCCTCACGCTGGCTCCAGGGCACCATGGAGGCGATACCGAACGCCTGGTTGGCGTTGAACACCCCGGAGAAGACCTGGGAGAAGGCGATCTCGGGCTGGTCGTCCAGGATCTTGTTCACATCCGCCATGGTTTTTTCGATGTAGTCCAGGTTGGCGTTGGACGGTGCGGTACCCAGCACGGCCATTACCCCCTTATCCTCTGACGGTGCCAGTTCGCTCGGGATGAACTTGAACAGCAGCGGCAGGCTGGCGAAGACGATGACGGCGAACACCACGATGACGGGGCGCTTTTTCATCACGGCGTGCAGCATGCTGTCGTAGCGATCGGTCATCCGTTCCAGCAGGTGGTGGACTGTGCTCTCGAACTTGCCCGGCTGCTCATTGGCCTTGAGCATCTTGGAACACATCATCGGTGACAGAGTCAGGGCGATGATGCCCGAGACGAACACGGCACCGGCCAGCGTCAGGGCAAACTCCTTGAACAGCGAGCCGGTGATACCACCCATCAGGGCGATAGGTGCGTATACCGCCGCCAGGGTGACCGTCATGGCGATGACCGGCACCGCGATTTCACGGGTACCGATAATGGCTGCCCGGAACGGTTCTTCCCCCTCCTTGATATGACGGTCGACGTTCTCCAGCACCACGATGGCGTCATCCACCACCAGACCGATCGCCAGCACCATCGCCAGCAGGGTCATCAGGTTTATCGAGAAGCCGAACATATCCATCATCATCACTACGCCGATAAGACTGAGCGGAATGGTGATGATCGGGATGATGACCGCGCGGAACGAACCGAGGAACAGGGTGATGACCACCAGTACGATGGCGGCAGCCTCCAGGATGGTCTTGATAACCTCGTGGATGGACTCGTTGATCGCCACGGTGGAGTCATACATCACGTTAAGACGCATGGTGCTCGGCATATTGCGCTCAAGGCTCGGCAGCAACGCCAGCACATCGTGGGCGATGTTGATGGGGTTGGCTGTCGGCGCGGCGTTGACCGCCATGACCACCGCTTCGCGGCCATTGGCGCTGGCGCGATAGATGTCGTGGCTCTTCTCGAGGGTCACCTTGGCAATGTCGGAAAGGCGGATCACCTTGCCGTCGCGGGTCGCAACGACCAGACGCTTCAGCTCGTCGACATCCTTGACCTGGGTCTCGGCGTTGCCGTTGAACAGGGTGAAGTAACCGGTCGCCTGACCTGTCGCGGACTGATAGTTGTTGCTGTTGAGCACCGTCATCACGTCGCTGGCAGTCAGGTTGAAGGCCGCCATCTTGGCCGGATCCAGCCATACCCGCAGGGCAAACTCGACACCGCCGTAGAGGTCAACCTTGGAGACCCCGCCCACGGTAAAGAGCTGCGGCTTGATAACCCGCTCCAGATAGTCGGTGATCTGGCTGGAGTTGAGCTCCGGGCTGGTAAAGCCGAGGTAGAGCACCGCCGTGGTTGAACCGGTGGAAGAGGTGACCGAGGGGTCTTCCGCCTCTTTCGGCAACTGGGAGCGCACCGAGTTCACCTTCGCCAGGATGTCGGACAGCGCGGCGTTGGGGTCGGTGTTGAGCTTCATGTACGCGGTGATGGTGGAGCTGCCCAGCTGGCTGGAGGAGGTCATGAAGTCGATGTTGTCGGCTTGCGCGACCGCCTGTTCCAGCGGCTGGGTGATGAACCCCTGGATCAGATCAGAACTGGCGCCATAGTAGCCAGTGCTGACGGTGATCACCGTGTTGGTCACCTCGGGGTATTCCCGTACCTGCATCTTGAAGATGGCCTGAAAGCCCAGCAAGGCGATCAGGAAGCTGAGCGAGATCGCCAGCACAGGCCGTTTTATAAATATGTCAGTAAATCGCATCGCAGATCTCCGCGCTTACAGCATCGGGGTTTGTGCCGGAACGGCCAGGGCATCGTTCTCGACCACATGTACCTTGGTGTCGTTGCTCAGGCGAACCTGACCCGACAGTACGATCTGGTCACCGGCCTGGATGCCGGAGAGCACATGCACATCGTTGCCACGGCGCTCACCGGCCTTGACCACAACCTGCTTGGCTCGCAGCACTTTCACCTTGTTACCCTCTTTGTCCGTCTCCTCGCCCTCTTTGAGCACGTAGACGTTCTGACCGTAAAGGGTGAAGGAGATGGCGGTTTGCGGGATCACAATCTGATCTTTCACCGTCGGCAGAATGATGCTGGCGCGGGCGAACATACCGGAACGTAGCTGACCGTCGTTGTTCGGGATGTCAGCCTGCACCTGGATCAGGCCGCTCTGGAAGTTGACCGCAGGCTCGATGGCGGTGATATGACCGTCAAACTGGGTTTGCGGATAGGCATCCACATTGATCTTGATGGTCTGGCCCAGCTTGATTTTGGAGATATCGGTCTGGGGCACGGTGAAGCGCAGGCGCATCACGCTGGTATCCTCCAGGCGCACGATATCGGTGCCCGGTTGCAGATACTGACCGAGGAACACATTGCGCAGGCCGACCACGCCGCTAAAGGGCGCACGGACTTCACGGCGGGCAATGGTCGCCTTCAGACTCTCGATATCTGCTTCCAGCGAGCGATAGGCTGCTTCGGCTTCATCCAGCTGCTCTTTGGAGATGGAGCTGGTCTTGTAGAGGTTCTGGAAACGATCGAACTTGGCTTTTGCCGCCGGCAGCTTGGCTTGGGAGGCGCGCAGATTGGCCCGCTCCACGGTGGAGTCCAGGCTCAGCAGCAGTTGGTCAGCCTTGACCGGTTTGCCCGACTCGAAGGTGATGGCATCAATGGTGCCGGCCAGTTCGGTGGAGAGGGTCACCCCCTGGTTCGGCTCGATGAAGCCGATCGCTTCGATGGTCGGCACCCAATCCTGCGCCTTGGTCACCATGGCGGTGACAGGGAACTCGGGTTCCGGCCGGTTGGCCATGTATTGGGCAATCATCTTTTGTTTGAACAGATTGAAGCCAATGACGCTGCCAAACAGGGCGATCGCTATCAGCAACATAATGGCCATCCACTTTTTCATGAACAGGCTCCTGAGGTGGAAAGATGGGGGGATAAAATGGCATTCCAGCTGGCCCGGATCGCGGTTTCCAACTGCGATTCGGTCAGCGTGATGTTGTGAACCCTGCACTGCAGGGCCAGATGCATGACACTGTCCAGACTCAACACCTGGAGTGCCCGTATCGGTAAATCAATAAACAATCCTTGTTCAACGCCCTGTTCAAAGAATCGGTCCAGAGGCTCCCAGGCGGCCAGAATGACAGGATTGGCCTCCAATTCTGCCCCTAGCGGGGAGCTCTCGTACTGCAATTTGCACCGGATAGCGTTGGGCTCGTTAACAAAAATGGCATGAATATTGAGCCATAATTGGCGAAATTGTTGAAATGAAACTATATCGATCGCTACATCGGCCATGACCATGGGCACACACTGCAAGATAGTGTGCTGATGCAACTGCCGGATCAGATCATCCTTGTCGCCGAAGTAGCGATAGATGGTGCCGGTGGCAACATTGGCCTTTTTGGCGACTTCCGCAATCGACAGACCATGAAAACCCCGTTCACCCAGCACTTCATGGGCCGCGTTGAAGATGCTCTCTTTTTTATCCAGAATCATCAGTGTCACCCTCGCTTGAATGAACGTTCATTCATTTTAGATGGGCATCAAATCAAGTCAAGGCAGCAAGGCGATTTGCGGTCGGGATCTGTTCCTTTTCGGCTGGCAACAGGGGAATAGTGGAAGAAAAGTGCGCAATATGCTTGAAAAAGCAACGGTTAGCACAAGGTGACAAAAAAAGTGTAGACAAGCATGCCCCCATCATCAATAATGCGCCCCGTTCGACAGCGTAGCGCCCGTAGCTCAGCTGGATAGAGCGCTGCCCTCCGGAGGCAGAGGTCACAGGTTCGAATCCTGTCGGGCGCACCATCAAAAGTGCGTCGGTTAAACGGGCGTTGTTGTGGAACGAAAACAGCTGTGGTGGCTGTAGCTCAGTTGGTAGAGTCCCGGATTGTGATTCCGGTTGTCGTGGGTTCGAGCCCCATCAGCCACCCCATTTTACAGCTTGTCAGGTACGCGAAGGTGGCGGAATTGGTAGACGCGCTAGCTTCAGGTGTTAGTGCCCCCCGGGTGTGAGGGTTCGAGTCCCTCTCTTCGCACCATACTTGCTGTATGACGAGGATGGCCAGTAGGTCGTCTTTGTGTTTTGAAATAAACTATTTTGAAAGAAATAGCCTCGGTGATTAGCGCAGTCCGGTAGCGCATCTGGTTTGGGACCAGAGGGTCAAAGGTTCGAATCCTTTATCACCGACCACATTTAGAAAAACCTCGCTTCGGCGGGGTTTTTTGCTTTCCGGCCTCCGCTGCGACTGGCCAAATGCGGCGGAGGGGCAAACCTGAGCGGCAGCTGGCTGCGGTCCAATCCCTGGCTGGAGACCCTGAAAAAGCAAAGCCTCACAGGGTGAGGCTTTGTGGCGTCGGATGTCGGGATGAAGGGGATCAGGCTGCGCTGACGCTCTCCAGCTCGAACAGCTTCTCCAGATAGACTGCGACGCCATCTTCATCGGAGGTGAGGGTTTGCTCATACTCCGGCAGCGCCATTTTCAGGCGGTCATGGGCGTTGCCCATCACGATACCGCGTCCCACCATGGTCAACATCTCGAAGTCGTTCATGCCATCGCCGAAGGCGATCGCCTCCGACATGTCGAAACCGTTCTGCTCCAGTACGGCGCGCACCGCATTGCCCTTATGCACCCCGGCGTGCATCACTTCGAGGCAGTCCGGCAGGGAGAAGGTGACGTTGAGCTGGTCGCCGTAGCGCTGGTTGAGGTGTGCCTCGATCTTCAGCAGCTTCTCGTGGTCGCCGATGTAGAACACCTTGTTGATCTGCTCTTTCGGTTCCTGTTTCAGGTCATCGACCAGGCGGTAGGTGAACCCTGACTCGTCGTGGAACTGCAGCAGCCAGGGCAGCTCTTCTTCCACCACCCAATCATCACCCTGATAGACATTGAGGTGGATAGAGGGGTCGCGCTCCAGCGCAATCAGTTCGGCGGCAATCTTGGTCGGCAGCGGCTGGTTGAAAATCAGCTGATCCTGTTTGTCATGGACCACGGCGCCATTGGAGGTAATGAGGTAGATGTCCATCCCCAGCGCGTCGCGGAAGCTGCGTACGTCAACGTGATGACGGCCGGTGGCGACCACGAATTTCACACCTTGTTCTACCAAGCGGTGCAGGGTATCCCGGGTACGGGGAGAGATCTGGTGCTGCTTGTTGAGCAGAGTGCCATCGAGATCGGATACAACTACCTTGAACATCATTACCTCGGCATCGATTGAAAACAGGGGCAGTTTACCTTAGCCCGCACTGTCACCCCATTTATTTAGGGTTACAAAAAATAGCCTGCTCAGAAGCGGGCGAAAAAGTCGACCATCGCGGTCAGGGCAGGCTGGCGCTTGTCATCGGATTCGATGAATAGCTCGTGCCAGGCCCCCTCGATGCGCAGTGGCTTGCCCCCTTCGCACTTGGCAATGGTGCAGAAGCGATCCTGCGCGGCATTGTCCACCACGCTGTCGTTGCCAGCCTGCAGCAACAGCAGCGGCGTCTTGATGGCGCCCGCATCGCCGATGGCGGCATCGGCACCGGTGAGCCCCTGATAAATCCAGTGGGCGGTGGCGCCACCCAGCTTGATCTGCGGGTGCTGTTCGTAGAGCTGGCGGAACGCCTGATAGCGGGACTGGCTGTGAGTCAGCTCGTTGTCGGCAAAGCCGTCATCCTGATAGGGGCCCTGGCCGGGGCCGTAGGGAGGTTCGCCAATCCAGCCGCCGAGCGTGCCTATGGTGCTCGCCAACCCCTTGGCCAGCCACTTGGGTAGACCGCCTAGATTGATGCCCAGCATGGGGGAGGAGAGCACGGCCGCCTTGATATCATCCGGCCAGCGTTCCAGATAGCGGGCCGAGATGGCGCCGCCCATGGAGTGGGCCAGCAGGAACAGCTTGGCAGGCTGGTCAGCCATGATGATCTGGTCGTGAAACTGCTTGAGATCGACCACATAATCGTCGAACTGGTCGACATATCCCTTCTGCGGGTCATCCAGCATCCGGTCGGACATCCCCTGACCGCGATGGTCGATGAGATAGAGGCTGTAGCCCTGACGCCAGAGATCCCACGCCAGCTCCTGATACTTGAGGTAGCTTTCGACCCGGCCATTGACGATCAGGATGGCGCGATCAACCTTCTCCTGCCGCAGCGCAGCATAGCGGATGGTCACCCCGTCCTTGCCCTTGAACTCTCCTTCCACCGCATGCTGGCGCCAGAAGTCGGGCAGGGTTTGCTGGTAGAGGCTGGGTACATCGGCTTCGCTGGTGAGCTGATAGGTATTGGTCACGGCAAGGGCTCCGGCAGAAAACAGGGTCAGGGCCAACAGGGAAAGAGCGAGGGATTTCATCAGGCACACTCCGTTTGCCAAGTTTGATAAAACACGGCGATATAACCCTGGTCTTGGTGCTGGCAGAGCATCACTCCTCCAGCTCGCCATCATCTTCATTGTGTTGCGCCCACCCTTTGCGGGTCAGCTGCATCCGCTGCCACCACTCTTCGTCTGCCAGAATCTCACCGGCCGGGCCGAGCTGGGGGTAGGGCATCTCTTTCTCTTTGCAGAGCTGGGCATAGATAGGATAACCCCCCTCGAACAGGATACTGTTCTGTTCCTCTAGCGTGAGCGGGCAGCCGCGTTGATAGCAACCGGCCAGCTCGCGCTGGCGCTGCGCTTCGTAGAGGATGGCGGCAGCCGCCACCGAGACGTTGAGGGACTGCACCATCCCGACCATTGGGATGACGATATGGTGATCGGCCAGCGCCAGCGCCTCTTCGCCGATGCCGTGCTTCTCCTGTCCCACCAGAATGGCGGTCGGTTTGGTGTAGTCGATGGCGCGAAAATCGACCGAGCTGTCGGAGAGATGGGTCGCCAGGATCTGCATGCCGGAGGCTTTCAGCTCGGCAACCGCGCTGCCGATATCCGGGTGCAGTTTTACATCGACCCAGTTCTGGCTGCCGCGGGCGGTGCCCTTGCGCTTGTGGATCCAGGTTTTGGGCCAGACGGCGTGTACCCGGTGGATGCCGATGGCATCGGCGGTACGCACGATGGCGGCCAGATTGTGAGGTTTGTGGACCTCTTCCATACAGACGGTCAAATCGAGCTGACGCTGGGCCAGCATGTCGGTGATGCGCTTGAAGCGTTCGGGGGTCATGGCTTGTCTCTATAAAAGCAGCAGGCGGCTTGCGCCGCCTGTGTTCAGTTCTTCTGTCGGCTCACCTTGAGCACGTTGGGCATCACGCGGATCTTGCGCATGATGTTGGCCAGATGGATACGGCTCTTGGTGGTGATGAGCAGGCTGACCTGATAGACCCGGCCATCCTTCTCTTCGGTGCTGATGGCGTGAATGTTGGCGCCGGTGGCGGCAATCACGTTGGCCAGCTCGGCCAGCGCACCCTGATGGTTGACGATCTCGATGCTGATGCCGGTGCGGAACTCCTGTTCCTGCTCCTTGTCCACTTCCCACTGCACTGGCAGGTACTTGTCCGGCTCCTTGCTGTAGCCCTTGATGTTGCGGCAGGCTTCCTGGTGGATCACCAGCCCCTTGCCCGGGCTGATGTGGGCGATGATGGCATCCCCCGGGATCGGGCGGCAGCAGTTGGCGAAGGTGACCAGCATGCCGTCGGCACCCTTGATCGGCATCTTCTTGCTGCTGGACTTGGGTTGCTCTTCCGGCGGCAGTTCATCCCCCAGCATGCGGCGCGCCACCATGACGCTCATGGCGTTGCCAAGGCCCACATCGGCCAGCAGCCCCTGCAGGTTTTCGTGTTTGGTGTCGGCCAGCACCTGTTTGATGCGCGGCTCGGGGATGTCTTCGATATTCTTGGCGCCCAGCGCATGGTTGAGCAGGCGGCGACCCAGCACCACCGACTCTTCGGTGCGCAAGTTCTTGAGGAACTGGCGGATCTTGGAACGGGCCTTGGTGGTCACCACAAAGTTGAGCCAGGCCGCGTTGGGGCGAGCCCCCGGCGCCGTGATGATCTCCACCGTCTGGCCCGAGTGCAGCGGACTGCTCAGCGGATAGGGGTGGCGGTCAACCCGAGAGCCGACGCAGGCGTGGCCGATGTCGGTGTGCACCGTGTAGGCGAAGTCCACCGGTGTGGCGCCAGCGGGCAACTCCATAATGCGTCCTTCGGGGGTAAATACGTAGATTTCGTCGGGGAACAGGTCGGTCTTGACCCCTTCGATAAATTCAAACGAGCTGCCGGCGCTCTGCTGCAATTCCAGCAGGCTCTGCATCCAGCGCTGGGCGCGGATCTGGGCAGTGGTGCCTGAGCTGTCGCCATCCTGCTTGTAGGCCCAGTGGGCGGCAACCCCTTTGTCGGCCATCTGATCCATGAACTCGGTGCGAATTTGCACCTCCACCGGTACCCCGTGCGGCCCCACCAGAGAGGTGTGGAGCGACTGATAGCCGTTGGTCTTGGGGATGGCGATGTAATCCTTGAAGCGGCCGGGGCGCGGCTTGTAGAGGCTGTGCATCTGCCCCAGCACCCGGTAACAGGTATCTATGTCCTTCACCTTGACCCGAAAGGCGTAGATATCCATTACCTCATGAAATTGCAGCTCTTTTTTCTCCATCTTGTTGTAGATGGAGAAGAGATTCTTCTCGCGGCCACTGACCTGATGCTCGATCACCGCCTCTTTCAGGCGACCGCTGATTTCACTCTGGATGGAGTCGATGATCTCGCGGCGATTGCCACGGGCGCGGCGCACCGATTCGCGCAGCACGCGGGATCGCATCGGATAGAGCGCCTCGAAGCCCAGCTCTTCCAGCTCGTTCTTCATGGTGTGAATACCGAGGCGGTTGGCGATGGGGGCGAAGATTTCGAGGGTTTCACGGGCGATGCGGCGGCGCTTGTCCGGGCGCAGGGAGCCCAGGGTACGCATATTGTGGGTGCGGTCGGCCAGCTTGATCAGAATGACCCGGATATCCTGGGTCATCGCCATCACCATCTTGCGGAAGTTCTCGGCCTGCGCCTCTTTGCGATCGCGAAATTTCAGCTTGTCGAGCTTGGAGACCCCGGCCACCAGTTCTGCAACCGCATTGCCAAACTGTTCGGCCAGATCGGCCTTGGTAACAGAGGTGTCTTCGATGACATCGTGCAGCACGGCGGCCATCAGGGTTTCATGATCGAGGCGCATGTCACCGAGAATACGGGCAACGGCAACAGGGTGGGTAATATAGGGTTCGCCACTGGAACGCATCTGTCCCTGGTGGGCATCGCGGGCCACCACATAGGCTTGCTTGAGCTTCTCAACCTGCTCTGGCGGCAGGTAGGAACTGGCTATTTCTTTAAGGTTTTCAAATAAATACAAGACAGTCCCCGCAGCGGTGAAACGGCAATTCGTGGAATTGAGGGTATAGCCCTGAGTTTGCGAGGTTTTCGAGCGGTTGTAAATGGGGATGAACAGTCGGCACCCGGGCGGGTGCCAACCGGAGGAATAACTTAACCGCGGCCTTCGGCGATGGCAGCAACGGCAGCCAGCTCGGCGGCTTCCTGCTCTTGCTGTTCGTAGCGGTCCTGGGTGTCCATCACTTGATTGTTCACCAGACCCAGCTCGATCTCACGCAGGGCGATCACAGTCGGCTTGTCGTTCTCTTCGTCGACCAGGGGATCTTTGCCTTGTACCGCGATTTGACGAGCGCGGCGCGCGGCGACCAGCACCAGGTCAAAACGGTTACCTACCTGTTTTACAGCATCTTCTACAGTAACGCGTGCCATGCAGGACTCCAGTGTTTGGGCTTTCTGTATTTAGAAAAGCAGTGTTTAAAAATGACGCAAAAGTTTACTTGTTTTTGGCTTACTCTGCCAGTAGCTGTTGCAGCAAGTTTTTTTGAGCCTGTTGCTGGTGACGCATCTCCAGCCGTTGGCACTCAATAATGGACCTGAGCTGGAACAGCGCCTGCTCGAAGTCTTCATTGATAATGACATAGTCATACTCGTCGTAGTGCACCATTTCAGCAATGGCTTTCGCCATCCGGCCGGCAATCACTTCGGCGCTGTCCTGACCGCGGCCAATCAGGCGGCGTTCCAGCTCTTCGCGGCTGGGGGGGAGGATGAAAATGGATTTGGTCGGCATCTGCTCGCGGATCTGGCGGGCACCCTGCCAGTCGATATCGAGGAATACGTCGATCCCTTTGGCCAGACAGGCTTCGATGGCGGCGCGTGAGGTGCCGTAGTAGTTGCCGAATACTTCGGCCCACTCCAGAAAATCACCGCGTTCGATCAGTGCCTTGAACTCTTCCACCTGTACAAAGTGGTAGTGCACGCCGTGCTCTTCGCCCGGGCGGGTGGCGCGCGTGGTGTGAGAAACCGACAGCTGCATCTTGCCCGCAGCGTTATGTTGGGTCAGCAAGGCATTGAGCAGACTGGATTTACCCGCGCCGCTCGGAGAAGAGATGATATAGAGAGTGCCTTGTTGCGCCATGTTATTACCTTTAATCGAAACCGCTGTTTTGGTTGTAGCAGAGGCCGCCGTCTTGTGCCCGAAAGGGAGACAGCCAAACGCAAAACGCGGAAAATTATTGAGTCAGGAGGATGTAAAGGCGGCGAATTTTACCAGAATGCGGCGAATAAAAAAACGGCCGGAATCATATTCCAGCCGATCAAAGTATTCGTAGCTTGCTGCG
The DNA here is from genome assembly GCA_041319085.1 of Aeromonas veronii. Classification (NCBI taxonomy): domain Bacteria; kingdom Pseudomonadati; phylum Pseudomonadota; class Gammaproteobacteria; order Aeromonadales; family Aeromonadaceae; genus Aeromonas; species Aeromonas veronii. The sequence goes on from CP101033.1 coordinate 28,666, forward strand.
GGAGCGTAACCCACATCAGCCTGCATTGTGCCTTTGGCTTCGGACAGAGGCCATCAGGTTATCCCTGCCTGATGGCTCGGAATTCCCGAGTTGCCCTGTCAGTTCGGCAGCTGGCGATCGGCGCAGAGCTGATCGAACGCGGCGATCACCTGATCGTGGGTGATCTTGGCCATGGCCTCCGGATCCTTGAGGCGGGTGCGCCAGCTCAATTCGGCCAGCGGTTTGCCGGTCTCCTGCTCGACCAGCTCCTGATAGACGCTGACTACGTAGTCGCGGCACAGATAGGGGCCGGTACGCGCCGGATTGTGGTGGGCATAGAGGCCGATCACCGGCGTGCCGACAATGGTGGCCATATGGGTTGGGCCGGTGTCGGGGGCCAGCACCAGACTCGCCTCACCAATCAGCGCCAGCAGCTGCTTGAGGTTGGTCTGCCCAACCAGATCGACCGGTTTGCTCTGGCTTAAGCGCTGGATGTCGGCAGCCAGATCCCGCTCCAGTTTGGCCGGCCCGCCACAGAGATAGACTTGAAAGCCCTTGCTGGCGGCGTGATCCGCCAGCGCGGCATAGCCTGCGGCAGTCCAGTTCTTGAATGCCTTGCTGGCGGCGGCGCAGATCAGCAGGGTCGGTTTGCCGCCAATCTTCTCCCTTGCCCACGCCTGATGTTCTGCGCTGATGGGCAGTTGCCAGTCCGGGGTCAGATCCTTGATGCCGAGCTCTTTGGCGAAGGCGAGGAAACCGTCCAGCACGTGGGGGGAGTCGGGGGATGGCACTTTGTGGTTGGTGAACAGCCACTGACCGTCGTTGGTCCGCGCCTTGTCGAAGCCGAGTTTGATGTTCGCCCGGATGCCGAGGGTGGCAATGCTGGCCCGCATCGCCGCCTGCAGGTGGAGCAGGGCATCGAATTTGCGCCCCTTGAGGGTCTGCCAGAGATCGCGATAGCCGCGCCATCCCTTGCTCTTGTCGAAGGTGATCACCTCAACGCCGGGTAGATCGGCAAACAGGGTTGCCTCGATTTTGCCGGTGATCCAGGTGATGCGGGTCTGTGGCCACTCCCGCTGGATGACGCGCACCAGCGCCAGTGCGTGGCAGCAATCCCCGATGGCGGAGAGCCGCAGGATGCAGATGGAGGAGGGTGGCGTTTGAAATAGCGGCATGTTGTGGCGCACGGCTGGCAAAAAGGGTGGATGGCATTATGCAAACTCCCCTGTGGATTGTAAAATTGCGCACAATCGTCAGCCAGGATCGGCCGGGCCAGAGCCATGACCTATCCCTGCACCTCGCTGATAAAAGCCACTATTGCGGGCATGCCAGAGCGGCAGCCTCATCGCCAATTGAAAAATTGCGATCCATGACCCACCGAGCGGGATCTCCACGATGCGAATACAGACCGAACACAACCAGATCTGCTGGTACGCCGAAGGGGCCTTTCGCGACCCCTCTCCCCAGTTATTCGATCCTGCCTGGTGGCAGAACAATCGTCAGGTGGTGGGTACGTCCATCGGGCGGGGGGTAACCTGGTTCGTCAAGGATGAGTCCCGCCATCTGGTGCTGCGCCACTACTATCGCGGCGGTATGGTGGGCAAGGTGGTGCGGGATCGCTTCTGGTTCGAAGGGGTCGAGTCGAGCCGCGCCATGGCCGAATACGCGCTGCTCGATACTCTGCGCGCCAAAGGATTGCCGGTGCCGCGTCCGTTTGGTGCCCGCATGGTCAAGCATGGCCCCTTCTATCGCGCCGATATCCTGATCGAGCGGATTCGTGGTGCCAAGGATATGGTGGCGCTGCTCAAACAGGGGCCGGTGGCAACCGAGGTGTGGCACAAGATCGGTCAGACGGTGCGTCAGCTGCACGATGCCGGGGTCTATCACGCCGATCTCAACAGCCACAATCTGCTGCTCGATAAAGCGGACAAGGTGTGGGTGATCGACTTTGACAAGGGGGCGATCCGCTCTCCCGGTGAGTGGCAGAAGGCCAATCTGGAACGTTTGCTCCGTTCATTCAATAAAGAGTCTCAACTGCATACCAGTTTCCACTTCGTACCGGAGAACTGGCAGACCTTGATGAACGGGTATCAGGGAAAAGCGCTCTGACCCTGTTGCTCGGCGTGAACGCCAATGTTACTTATTGAGCAGGTATTCAGATCCTGTTTCGAGGCGCCCGATGGAAATGCTCAAGACACCTTTGGTCGATGTGACTGCCCGACTTGATCCGGGTCTGCTGTCTGATGCCATGGCGCTGCTGGAGGCGGGGATCTGGAGCTGGTCAGCCCAACATGGACTGCAGCGTGATCCCTCCTGCCTGCGCCTGTTGGGATTGGGAGAGAGCTGGCCGGATGATCTCGGCTGGCTGGATCGGGTGCATCCCGACGATGTTGCCCGGCTGGAAGATGCCCTGCTCGCCTGCCAGAGCGGCCGCAGCAGCGGTCTGCGCCTCGAATACCGCATTCTTCACCATCATGGTCACTACATCCGGCTGGAAGAGCGGATGCGTCGCGATGAGCGGGGCTATCTGCTGGGGGTCGTCCGTCACCTCGATCCCGCTGCCGTGCAGGTGGAGGAGCGACATGGCACCGATCCGCTGACTGGACTGGAGAGCCGTGGCCGCTTCGAGCAACTGCTGGAGGAGCGGCTGGCGACCGAGAGCGGCACTTTCAGTCTGCTGCAGTTCTCGGTCGATCACATGGCCAAGATCCAGCAACTGTTTGGCGAAGCGGCTTGCGACGCCATGCTGGCCAAGTTGGCGCGTATCGTGCGCCACGAACTGCGGCGGGAAGATCCCTTCGCCCGCTGGGATGAGGATGGCTTTATTTTGATGCTCTCCCAGACCGAGCGGATGAGTGCGCTGGAGATCGCCGAGCGGCTGCGCCTCGAGATTGCCGATGCCAGCCTGCTGCCACAGCGACCGGTCACCGTCAGCATCGGGCTGGTGCAGAGCCAGACCGGCGAGCAGCTCGATCATCTGCTGGCCCGGCTGGCCAGCTGTCACGGTCAGGCCAGACGGGAGCACAACACCGTCGTCGGCTGAGTGCGGTCAGGGCTGGCCGCGCTTGTCACGCTGGCAGACCCAGAGCGAGGCCAGCATCAGCAGGCCGCCGATGGTCAGACGGGTCAGGTCGGTATCCTTGCCCCAGAGCAGCAGGTTGACCAGCAAGCCGGCCGGAATGAGCGCATTGTTCATGATGGCCAGCACCCCGCTGCTGACCAGCGTTGCCCCCTTGTTCCAGAGGAAGTAGCCGAGGCCGGAGGCACCCACCCCCAGCCAGAGCAGGATGCCCCACTGCAACCCTGACGTCGGATATTGCGGCTTGCCCAGCAGCCACCAGGCGGGCAGGGCGATCACCAGCGCCCCCAGATAGAAGCAGCCGAACACCGCCAGTTGCGGCGGTTGCTCCGCCTCCCGTGCCAGCAGTACCTTGTAGCCGACCTGACCCAGTGCGAAACAGAGGTTGGCTCCCTGCACCACCAGAAATCCCAGCACATAGCTTTCGGTCAGGCCGTCGAAACGGATGACGGCAGCCCCGATCACCGCCAGCAGGGCGCCCCACAGATAGGTGGGCTTGAAGCGCCCTTCCAGCAGATCGTGCAGCAGGGTGACATAGAGGGGAGTGAAGATGGTAAAGACCAGCACTTCCGGCACTGTCAGCAGCAGGAAGGAGTGGTAGTAGAAGAGATACATGATGCCGAGCTGGATGGCGCCGAGGGCCATCAGCTTGGCCACCAGATCGGGGCGCAGCCAGCGGCGGCGCAGGAAGGGGAGAAACACCAGACTGGCGAGGGCGATGCGGGTCAGCACCGAGAAGTAGGCATCCACCTGGCCAGCGAGGTATACCCCGATCAGGCTGAAGGAGAATGACCAGAGCAGGGTGACCCCTATCAAGTAGTTCATGTGTTTGATTTATCGTCAGTTGTCAATTTTAAGGGGGCTATGATGGCCGAGATGGAAGCGGCAATCCAGCGTTTATGGGGGCGATTGCCACAGGTCGGAGCATTTAGCTTTACCGCCAGCAATGGCGAGGGGTCGGCGACCGACTGGAATGGTCGGGGCGAGGGGCGTGTGCAGGTGACCGATCATCAGGGTGGCTGGCTGTTTAGCGAGCAGGGTCGCTACACCACGCCCCATGGCCGGGAACTCGCCATGCACAACCGCTTCTGGTGGCAGCGCGGTGCGCGAGGGATCCGCCTCTCCCATCTGCGTTATGAGGCGCCGGTCGAACTGTTCGAGCTGCTGCCGCAAGGAGATGGCCGCTGGTTGACCTCCGAGCCGCATCTGTGCGGGGCGGATCACTACAGCGCCGAGTTGACCGAGATCGACGGCGGTTTTCTGCTGAGCTGGCAGATCACCGGGCCGCGCAAGAACGAGCGGCTCAGCTATCGCTATCTGCTCTGACGCTGGCTTGCAGGCATAAAAAAAGGTTCATCGCGTCTTTCCGGGGAAGGCGGCCTTGATTTTCAGGAAAAAGTATTCTGAGTCCCGAAATCCATAAGCCATGCGTTTGATCACCTTGATCCGATTATTCACGCCCTCCAGCAGGCTGGTGTGCATGGGAAAGATTGCGCTGGCCAAAATCCCCCGGGTGTAGCGGCGAAGGTTTTTGGCAAAACGCTCTAAGGGCTCCAGGCCACTTTCCTTCGCTTGCCGCATCCAGGCCTTCCATCGTCGCCAACCTTCCCTGACGCTCGGGGCGTACCAGATTTCCTTCAGGGCCTCCTTGAGAACATATGCTGTCGCCAAGGGCTTATTGGCTTCCAATAGCTCTTGTAATTTCACCGCCTGGTCTTCCTTGAGATTTTCTCGATTGCGCAGGAGTAACCAACGCGCCAGCTTGACGACCTTGCGAGCCGGCTTGTCATGCTTTAATGCATTGGCTTGATCCACCCGAATTCGGTCGAGCACTTTGCGGCCATAACCGGCCACCACATGGAACAAGTCATACACCACCTCCGCCTGTGGACAGTGCTGTTTCACTTCCAGATCGAAGGCGGAGTTCATGTCCATGGCGACCGCTTCAATCTGTTGGCATCGTTCGCCCATCAGCTCGAAAAAGGGGCGAATAGCCTCTCGGCTGTTGCCATGCCCCACCCACAAAACGCGAGTCCGTTCAGCATCCATGATCACTGTGGCATAGCGGTGGCCTTTATGCAGGGCGAATTCATCCATCACCAGCCGCCGCACCGAGCCGGGCTCAAAGGTGCCAACACTGGCCTGTAGCCGACGCTTGTCGATGGCCTTGATGGTATGCCAGTGCAGTCCGGTGAGCTGGCTGATATGACTGATAGGCATCAGCTCAAGCAAGGCCTCTACCCAGCGCAGCAATCGCTGCGTCAGCCGGGAGCTGGGGGTAACCAATCGATATGCTCAGAAACCCGACCACAACGCAGGCAGTCAACCCGACGGACGGGGACTTGCAGATGTACGCGAAGTTCAAGGAGGTCACGGTCACGAACCGTACGCATTCGGCGGTCATGGATGAGTGGACAGGGCTGATGGCACTGACCACAGAGCGGTAGATGATTGGCGAGAGGCTCAAGAGCCAATGTGATTTGTGTGGCAGAGCGGCGATGGACAGAAACGTCGTAACCTGGCCAGAACGAGGCAAAATCAATATGATGCATAGCGACAGCAGGGTAAGGGAGTCGGGTTGTTTGGCGACTACCAGTTTACCCGAACCCTGTCTGTCAACTTACTCTTCCCCACGCTTCCGCGAAGAACCTAAAAAAACCGGCGCAGAGCGCCGGTAGCGGGGGACAAATCGGAGGTTTTTTAAAAACAGTCCCAAAACAGGAGAGATAGACTCTCGTCACACATTCAGAGATGGACTTCAGGCATTCAGGGCATAGCTCAGCATGGCTTGCAGCTTGCTATCGAAGAACCAGGGCAGCAGTACCATCAGCAGGCCCATGATCCCGGCCAGTCGCTGGCGATACTGCCAGCCGGCAATCAGTACCAGACCACCGCACAGAGTGGTCAGGATGCCTGACATAGGGTGACCTCGCGCTGCGTGCGACGCTGTTGCGCCCACTGGTTCATGGCGACCGAGCCGAGGATCAGAGCCAGTGCCACGCCGGTGGTGGGGTGGATCTGTTCGCCGAGGAACAGGGCGCCCAGCATCACGCCGAACAGCGGCACCAGATAGTTGCTGAAGGAGGCGAACGTCGGGCCAGCCTTCTGGATCAGTGCCATGTAGAGGAAGTAGACCAGACCGGTACAGAGGGTACCCAGCACGGTAATGGCGCTCAGGGCCTGGCTGCTCGGCATGGTCAGGTTGCTCAGGTCAACCATGAAGGGTGCGACCAGCAGCAACTGGGTGGCTGAGGAGATCAGGATATTGCGGGCAACCACGACCGGATGGTCCTTGGCGAAGCGCTTGATCATCAGCAGGCCGATGGCGAAGCAGCTGGCACCCAGCAGGATGGCGACGGCACCGAGCAGGCCGGCGTTCATGCCCTGGGAGAGTTTCGGCCAGAACAGGGTGAGCACACCGGCAAAGCCGATGATCACGGAAAGCAGACCGGTTTTGGTGATTCTTTCACCAGAAATAAACAGCGGTGCAGCCAGAATGGTCACAAACGGGATACAACCCATGACCACGGCGGCGATGGCGCTATCCACATACTGCTGGCCCCAGGCGACCATGATGAAGGGGATGGTGGCATCCAGCAGGGCGATCAGCATATAGGTGCGCCACGGGGTGTGCTCACTCTTGAGCCGCATGAACAGGCAGAGCAGACCCAGGGTCAGGCTGCCGCACAGGGCACGACCGGCAGCCACCAGAATGGGGGGCAACTCGGCAACGGCCTGGTGCATGAAAATGAACTGGGAACCCCACAGCAGGCCAATGGCCAGCAATAACAGATAGCTACGCATTTGAATCTCCGATGTATTAAGCCAGCGCATTCTAGGTAATCTGTTACTATGGTAAAAATGAATTGTTGGCATTTAACTATGGATAATATCGATGGATAGCTCGCTCGCCCGCCTCGACCTCAACCTGCTCGCCGTATTCGACATGCTGATGCAGGAGCGCAATGTCACCCGTGCCGCCGAACGGCTGCATCTCTCCCAATCCACCGTCAGTCACGCCTTGGGGCGGCTGCGGGTGGCGCTGGATGATCCGCTGTTCGTGATGAGTCGGCGTGAGATGATGCCGACCGAGCGGGCCAAGGCGCTGGCCGGGCCGGTGCGCCAGGCGCTGGCGATGCTGGAGCAGGGATTGCGGCAGGCCAAGGGGTTTGATCCCGCCACTGCGCGGAGGATTTTCCGTATCGCCACCCCGGGCTCGGTGGAGCACGGGCTGGTGCCGGTGCTGGTGGACAGGCTCCATCGGCAGGCCCCTCACTGTCGGCTGGAGGTGTGCGAGCTGGCCGACAGCAACTACGAGCGGGAGCTGGAGAAGGGGGAGCTGGATCTGGTGATCGGTTTCGCCGGGGCGAATCACCTCTCACCCCGCTTGTGGCGGGAGGAGTGGTTCAACAACCCGCTGGTCTGCCTGTCGCCGCTTGGCAGCGAGTTGCCTGATGTACTGACCCCTGTCGAGCTGGTGAGCCGCCCCCACATCCACACCTCCAGCTGGGGCCATAGTCAGGCGATGGTGGAGCTCTGGCTGGCCCGTTTCGGGGTGGAGCGGGAGTTGGGCGTGCGGTTGCCGAGCTTTATGGCGGTGCCGCCGCTGATGGCGACCGGCCGCTATCTGGTGGTGGTGCCCGAGATGATCGGACGCCACTTTTGCCGCTACTACCCGCTGCGGTTGCACCAGCTCGACCCCGCCATCCCGATCGTCTACCTGATGGCAGGGCACCCGCTCACCGCCCACGACGAGGCGATCGGCTGGTTCAAGAGTCTGCTGCACCAGCTGGTGCTCGACCTCTACGGCGTCGATGCGCTCGCCACCCCGGCTCAGCGCGGGACGGAGCCGTTCAATTCGGCGAAGTAGTCGAGCCCCATCGCCCCTTCATCTCGGCCACCAGCGCCTTTACTCTCTCCAGTTGGGTGAGCCGGGAGGCGACAAAGGGATAAAAACAGTTGACCGCCTCTCAGTGGTCACGGTGTTTTATTTTGAAAATAAATAATGTAAACGCAGCTATGCCTGTTTATTGGTGTTTAAGCCAGTAATTATGATTTAATTATGTCATATTTATAGCAAATAAAACTGCGCCGGTTTCATTACTTCTGCAAGGGGACGACCAGCAGATCGCACGGCACCGTATTCATCAGCTGCCGCGCGCTAGAAGTGAGCAGGCTCCAGAAGCTCTGGCGATGGCCGCACACCAGCAGATCGATCTCGTACTCCTTGACCGCCTGATTGACCCGCTCGCTCAGATCGCCGCAGATCACCAGCTTCTTCTCGATGGGATAGTCCACCGAGGCCAGAAATGCCTCCAGCTTCTCTTTCGCTTCGGCGATCACCTGATCCTGCACGTTGTCGATGTCGATATCGATCATCTCGGTGTAGAGATCCTTGAGGTCCACATCGACATGGATCACTGACAGCTTGGCGCCGTTGGAGCGGGCTCTGTCCACCGCCTTGTCGATCACCTTGCGGTTGTCTTCAGAGAGGTCGATCGCGGCCAGAATATGCTTGTAATAGGTTGTTCCACTCATGGGGGTTCTCCTTACCGATCCGTCAGTCCACTATACCAATCTCTGCTGAAACTAACATGGTGTCTCAGGCACAGTTTTGGGATTTAAATGAGTTTAAGTGTGTGTGCTACAGGATGAATCACTCAGTTATTAACCACTGCCTGTCTATAAATCAAACAATAGTTTGAAGCCGGTCACACCCCTCGGCTTGCCGAACGGGGGGGAGAGGCATAGGATGGGCCCGTGCTTCGCAATGAACACAAAACAACAAAAAGCATCTGAATACCGCTTTGGGGAGCTACGTGCTCCCTTTTGTTTTTCTGCCTTATTTTTCGTCGCTTTTCTTGCTGTATTTCTTGCCGATAGTGTTTCGGCATCAAGTTAATCTCCCGTGATTTGGTTATGCTGTAGCCAGTTTCTTTGGAGGCCTTTCCATAATTATTCACCTCCAGGTTCAAGTGTGGTGTGGGTTTGCCCGCAACGGTCGTCCTTCATATCGCGTCGATGTATTGGAGATTTATTCATGATCATTCATCCCCAGGTTCAAGGTTGCGTTGCCCGCAACTGTCACCCCATCGGCTGTCGCGCCGCCGTGCAGCAGCAGATCGAACACATCAAGGCCGCAGGCCAGTTCAATGGGCCCAAGCGGGTGCTGGTGCTGGGGGCCTCCTCCGGGTTCGGACTGGCATCGCGCATTGCGCTCGCTTTTGGTGCCGGTGCCGACACCATCGGCATCTCCTTCGAGCGTGGCCCCTCCGACAAAGGGCTCGGCAGCGCCGGCTGGTACAACAACATCTGGTTTCGCAAGGAGGCGGAGCAGGAGGGACGCATCGCCATCAACCTGATTGGTGATGCCTTCTCCGACGGCATGCGCCAGCAGGCCATCGACACCATCCGTCAGCAGCTGGGGCAGGTGGATCTGGTGATCTACTCGCTGGCGAGCGGTATCCGGGGGCTGCCCAACGGCACGCAAGTGCGTTCGGTGCTCAAGACCACCGGCCAGCCGTTCAGCGGCTGGGGGCTGGATCTGGAGCGCGATACCCTGGTGCAGCAGTCGCTGGCACCCGCCACGCCGGAGGAGATCCGCGACACCGTCACCGTGATGGGCGGCGAGGATTGGCAGCTTTGGATGCAGGCGTTGCAGCAGGCCGATTGTCTCGCGCCCGGCGCGCAGACCGTCGCCTACTCCTACATCGGCCCGGAATCCACCTATCCCCTCTATCGCGATGGCACCATCGGTTATGCCAAGGAGCATCTGCACGCCACCGCCGAGACCATCAACCTGCAACTGGCCGAGATTGGCGGCCACGCCTGGGTGTCGGTCTGCAAGGCGCTGGTGACCAAGGCGAGCGCCTATATTCCGGTGCTGCCGGTCTATCTGGGCCTGCTGATGGGGGTGATGAAAGAGCGCGGCGTACACGAGGGCTGTATCGAGCAGATGCAGCGACTGTTTGCCGCCAAAATGTACGGGCCCAATGGGGTGGTGGCCGACGGCAACCGGCTGATCCGGATGGACGACCGCGAGCTAGACCCGGCCATTCAGGCCGCCGTTTCGGCACTCTGGCCCAAGGTGACGCCGGAGAATTTCCACGTGCTGGGGGACTTTGCCGGATTGCGGCAGGATTTCATGCAGCTCAACGGTTTCGAGCTGCCGGGCGTCGATTACGCTGCGCCGGTGGATGTCGCCTCCCTTGGCGAGCTGACCCCCTGAGCTGAAAGAAACGGGATCTCCCTCTCGTTGGCGGGTTGATTCATGGCCGGAGTGTGGCGACAATCGATACCAAATCACTGAGGAGAAACAAGATGCTGGCCCAAGCCATGATCGAGAAGTTGAACGAGCAGATTAACCTGGAGTTCTACTCCTCCAATCTCTATCTGCAGATGAGCGCCTGGTGCGAAGACAAGGGCTTTGAAGGGGCGGCGACCTTCCTGCGCCAGCACGCGGTCGAGGAGCGCCAGCACATGGAGCGTCTGTTCACTTACGTGAGCGAGACCGGCGCCATGCCGCGTCTGGGTGCCATCGATGCCCCTCCCCACGAGTTCAAGTCGCTGGGCGACGTATTCCGCACCACCCTGGAGCACGAGTACCACATCACCAAGTGCATCAATGGTCTGGCCCACGTGGCCTTCACCACCCAGGACTACTCCACTTTCAACTTCCTGCAGTGGTATGTGGCCGAGCAGCATGAAGAGGAGAAGCTGTTCAAGAGCATCGTCGACCGTCTGGGTCTGGTGGGTGAAGATGGCAAAGGCCTCTACTTCATCGACAAGGAGCTGGCCGAACTGGCCAAGGGTGCCCCTGCCAGCATCATGGACAGCAACGCCTGATAGTCGTGGACACTTAGTGTTCAGCCAGTACAATAACGGCCCCTTACAATAGGGGCCGTTTTTTTAATACCGGTTGGAAAGAACACAGCTGATTTTCAGTCGGGACAATAGCGGTTCTCTGTTGCAACAGGTGCCGTTTCTATTTTGATAAGTGAGTGATGATGAAGCAGGTCGATGTGGTGGTGATCGGGGCCGGTGCGGCCGGATTGATGTGTGCGGCGCAGGCGGGCTACCGTGGCCGCTCCGTGCTGGTGCTCGACAATGCCAAGAAACCGGGCCGCAAGATCCTCATCAGTGGCGGTGGCCGCTGCAACTTCACCAACCATCAGGCGGGTGCTCACGCCTACCTGTCGGAGAATCCCCACTTCAGCAAGTCGGCGCTGGCCCGCTACACCCAGCAGGACTTTATCGATCTGGTGGACCGCCACGAGGTCAACTATCACGAGCGCACTCTTGGGCAGCTGTTCTGTCTCGAGAGTGCCAAGGATATCGTCGATGTGCTGCTCACCGAATGTGACTGGGCCGGTGTCACCCTGCAGTGCCAGACCGAGATCCTCACCGTCAGCAAACAGGACGAGGGCTTCGTGCTGACCACCAGCAAGGGTGAGATCGGCTGTCACTCGCTGGTGGTGGCGACCGGTGGTCTCTCGATGCCCAAGCTGGGCGCGACCCCTTATGGTTTCAAGCTGGCGGAGCAGTTCGGTCTCAAGGTGCTGCCGACCCGCGCCGGGCTGGTGCCCTTTACCCTCCATCAGGCGGAGAAAGAGGCGTTCGCCGATCTGGCGGGCATCAGCCTGCCGGTGGCGGTGACCGCCGAGGATGGCACCCGCTTCAAGGAGGCGATGCTGTTCACCCATCGCGGCCTCTCCGGTCCCGTCATCCTGCAGATCTCCTCCTACTGGCATGCCGGTGAGAAGATCCACATCAACCTGCTGCCGGAGCTGGATATTGCGGCGGCCCTGCGCGAGTGGGCGCAGGCGCACCCGGCGCAGGAGCTGAAAACCGTGCTGGGGCGCGAGCTGCCCAAACGCTTCGTCGACAAGCTGCTGGAACTGGGTCAGCTGGTCAGCAAGCCGATGCGCCAGTACAACGAGCGGGAGCTGGAAGCGGTGGCCAACTTGCTGGGTGACTGGCAGATCCTGCCCAACGGCACCGAGGGGTATCGCACCGCCGAAGTCACCCTGGGCGGCGTCGATACCAACGAGATTTCCTCCAAGACCATGGAGGCGCGCAAGGTGCCGGGCCTCTACTTCATCGGTGAAGTGGTGGATGTGACCGGTTGGCTCGGTGGCTACAACTTCCAGTGGGCCTGGTCCTCCGGCTGGGTGGCCGGTCAATATTGTTGATGTCGTTGGGGCTGGTTTATCCGGCCCCGGTTTATTGGTCCGGGTTATGGTGATCGGTCGGGTTGCCGCAAGGGGGCACAGATGCTTGAGAATCAGATGATGTTGTTGGCGGTGTTCGAACGGGCGGCGCTGATGCTGATGACCCTCTTTTTCCTGACCCGTACCCGGCCGTTCCAGCGGCTGTTCCAGAAGCGGGATCACACCCCGGCTGAGCGGGTGCTGGTGGCGGCCATCTTCTGTCTGTTTGCGGTGTTCAGCACCTACACTGGCATCCCGGTTGAGGGGGCGCTGATCAACGTGCGGATCATCGCCATCATCGCCGGTGGCATTCTGTTTGGCCCCTGGGTCGGCATTCCGGCCGGGGTCATCTCCGGGCTGCACCGCTATCTGATCGACATGGATGGCCACACCTCCATCCCTTGTCTCATTGCCAGTATCATCGCCGGTCTGCTCGCTACCTGGCTGCACCTGCGCTGCCGCAAGTCGCGGCTCTGGCTCTACGGCATTCTGGCGGGAATGCTGTGCGAGGGAGTGACCATGGTGCTGATCCTGCTGCTGACCGAGCCCCATGAGGTGGGGGTGGAGATCGTCAACCACATTGCCTACCCGATGATCGCCGGGGCGCTCTGCATCGGCCTCATCATCAAGCTGGTGCAGGATCTGGATGACGAGAAGGAGCTGATTGCCGCCAAGCAGGCCAAACTGGCACTGGATATCGCCAACAAGACGCTGCCTTTCTTCCAGAACATCGATCGCCACTCCCTCAGTCAGGTGTGCGATGTGATCCGGCGCGACATCAGCGCCGATGCGGTAGCCATCACCGATACCCATGACGTGCTGGCCTATGTCGGGGTGGGCAAGGATTATTACGAGCTGGACGAGCACCACGCCATCAGCGGCATGACCCAGCAGGCGGTGCTGCTCGACCAGATCATCATCAACAACGATCTGCGCCAGTATCACCTCTCCGATTTCCACTCGGTCATCATTATTCCGCTGCGGGAAAACGGCGCGGTGAGCGGCACCCTCAAGATCTACTACCGCCGCACTCACAGCATCACCAGCTCGCTGCGGGAGATGGCGGTGGGCCTTTCCCAGCTCATTTCCACCCAGATGGAGGTGTCGCGCATCGGCCAGCTCAAGGAGATGACCCGCAAGGCGGAGTTCAGCGCGCTGCAGAGCAAGATCAACCCGCACTTCCTGTTCAATGCCCTTAATGCCATTTCATCCTTGATCCGCATCCGGCCCCAGCAGGCGCGCCAGCTGATCGCCAATCTGGCGGACTACCTGCGCTACAACCTCAACAAGGGGGACACGCTTATCGACATTCAGGAGGAGCTGCAGCAGGTGCGCGACTACGTGGCCATCGAGCAGGCCCGCTTCGGCGACAAGCTGGAGGTGGTGTTCGAGGTGGACGACGTTCACATTCAGGTGCCGAGCCTGCTGTTGCAGCCGCTGGTGGAAAACGCCATCCTGCACGGCATCCAGCCCCGCAGTGCGCCGGGGCGGGTCACTATCGAGGTGAAACAGCTGGCGGGTGGTATTCGGGTCGCGGTGCGCGACACCGGTTACGGCATCAGTCAGGCGGTGATCGACGGGGTGGCCGCCGGTCGGGTGGAGAGCCGCAGTATCGGCCTGATGAACGTGCATCAGCGGGTCAAGCTGCTCTATGGCGACGGCCTGCACCTCAAGCGGCTGGAGCCGGGTACCGAAGTGAGTTTCTATCTGCCGGATCAGGGGGCAATGCCATGCTGAAAGCCATCATAGTGGAAGATGAATATCTGGCTCGCGAGGAGCTGATCTATCTGGTGAACCAGCACAGCACCATCGAGATAGTGGCGAGTTTCTCGGATGGGCTGGCCGCGTTCAAATACCTGCAGGATCACGAGGTGGACGTGGTGTTCCTCGATATCCAGATCCCCTCCATCGATGGTCTGCTACTGGCCAAGAATCTGCACAAGTCGAGCCATCCGCCCCATATTGTCTTCGTCACCGCCTACAAGGAGTTTGCGGTGGAGGCGTTCGAGCTGGAGGCGTTCGACTACATCCTCAAGCCCTACAACGAGCCGCGCATCATCAATCTGCTGCAAAAGCTCGAGCATGCGGGCAAGCCACAGCCAGCCACCACGGGGGAGGCGAGTAGCGAGGGGAGCAGCCCCCACAATCGCACCGTCAATCTGGTGAAGGGGGAGCGCATCATCGTCACCCCCTGCGAGCAGATCTACTACGCGGAAGCCGACGAGAAGCTCACCTATGTCTACACCCGCGATGATCGCTATGTGATGACCATGACCATCAGCGAGTTTGTCGGTCGCTTGCCTGCCGAGGGGTTCTTTCGCTGCCACCGCTCCTACTGCGTCAACATCAACAAGATCCGCGAAATAGTCCCCTGGTTCAACAGCACCTATCTCATCAGGCTCCATGACCTGCCGTTCGAGGTGCCGGTCAGTCGCAGCAACATCAAGGCGTTCCGTCAGCTGATGCGGCTCTGATTGTCATTCATTCCCGCCGATCTGCATTTCATGCCTTAATCGATCGGCGCGCGCTGCGTCTTGCCTATAGTGGCCTCAATTTCCTATAGGCCATCGACCGAGACGCATCATGACTAAAGAGATGAATCGCACCCGGTACCTGACACTGATCGGTACCATCATCACCCAGTTCGCGCTGGGTTCTGTCTACACCTGGAGCCTGTTCAACGCTCAGCTCTCCGACAAGCTGGGCGAGCCGGTGAGTCAGGTGGCCTTCGCCTTTGGCCTGCTCAGCCTCTCGCTGGCGGTTGCCTCCTCCATGGCGGGCAAGCTGCAGGAGCGGTTCGGGGTGCGCAACGTGACCCTGGGTGCTGGCGTGTTGCTCGGTATCGGCTTCTTCCTCACCGCCCACGCCAGCAATCTGGCGATGCTCTACCTCTGTGCGGGCATTCTGGTCGGTTTTGCCGACGGTACCGGTTACCTGATGACCCTCTCCAACTGCGTGAAGTGGTTCCCGGAGCGCAAGGGGCTGATCTCCGCCTGCTCCATCGGGGCCTATGGCCTCGGTAGCCTCGGTTTCAAATACATCAACCTGCTGCTGCTCTCCCGCACCGGTCTGGCGACCACCTTCGAACTGTGGGGATTGATCGCCATGTCCATGGTGCTGGTGGGCGGCATGCTGATGAAGGATGCGCCCAAGCAGGCCGCCTCCGTGCAGCAGAGCGAGCGCCGTGACTTCACCCTGGCCGAGGCGATGCGCAAGCCGCAGTACTGGATGCTGGCGCTGATGTTCCTCACCGCCTGCATGAGCGGCCTCTACGTCATCGGTGTGGCCAAGGATATCGGCGAGAAGATGGTGGGTCTGCCTACCGTGGTGGCTGCCAACGCCGTCGCCATCATCGCCATGGCCAACCTGGGCGGCCGACTGGTGCTGGGTATCCTCTCCGACAAGATGTCCCGCATCCGGGTTATCACCATTGCCCAGCTGATTACCCTGGTGGGCATGGTGCTGCTGCTGTTCGTGCACCTCAACGCCAACCTGTTCTTTGTGGCGGTCGCCTGTGTGGCGTTCAGCTTCGGCGGCACCATCACCGTCTACCCCTCGTTGGTGAGCGACTTCTTTGGTCTCAACAACCTGACCAAGAACTACGGCGTCATCTATCTGGGCTTTGGTCTGGGCAGCATCATCGGCTCCATCGTGGCCTCCCTGTTTGGCGGCTTTATCGCGACCTTCCATCTGATCCTGGTATTGCTGGTGGTGGCGCTGGTACTCTCCCTCACCATCCGTCTGCCGGCTTCCGTGGCGCTGACTGCTGAACGGGCCTGATAAGCTTCCCAGCCACAGCAAGCAATAACAAAGACCCGGGCCACATGCCCGGGTCTTTGCATTTCTGATGGTCGATCAGCGTGGCGCTAACCCCAGCAACTGGCGGGCCTGACGGCAGGTCTCCTCCACCATTGGCCACTCGTTCCCGGTTACTGTGATATGGCCCATCTTGCGGCCGGGGCGGGGTTCACCCTTGCTGTAGAGGTGCAGATGCAAGCCGGGCAGCACCAGCAGGGCGGCCCAGTCGGGTGTGCCGTTCTGCCAGAGATCCCCCAGCAGGTTGATGAGCAGGGCGGGTCGTACGGCAATCTGCTCTGGCAGCGGCAGATCGCACAGGGCGCGCACCTGCAACTCGAACTGGCTGCATGCGGCATTGTCGAGGCTGGGGTGACCCGAGTTATGGGGGCGGGGCGCCAGCTCGTTGACCAGCAGTCGCCCTTCCACCAGAAAGAACTCCACCGTCAGCACCCCGACGTAATCGAGGGCGGCGATCAGCCGCTCGGCGATCGCTTTGGCTTCGCTCTCGAGCACCGGCACATTGGCCGGGGAGCGAGTCTGATCGAGAATGCCGCCGCTGTGCCAGTTCTGCACCAGCGGCAGGGCGCTTATAGCCCCGCTCGGGCTGCGGGCTAGGGTCAGGGCAAACTCCCCCTCCAGCGCCAGCCGTTTTTCCAGCACGCAGGACACGCCACTGGCTGCCAGTGCCGTCGCCAGCTCATCCAGATTGCTCACCTGCCACTGCCCCTTGCCGTCGTACCCCTCGCGGGCCGTCTTGAGAATGGCGGGCAAGAGTTCGCTGGCCTGTGCGGGGATAGGCTCTTCCGGCAGCAGCGCCAGAGAGGGGGCGATCGGGATGTCAGCTCCGCGCAGAAAGGCTTTCTCCTCGCGGCGATCCTGACAGACCCGCACCGCGCTGGCGGCCGGGCGTACCGGCTTTTGTTTTTCGAGCAGGGCGAGGGTGGCGGCGGGCACGTTCTCGAACTCGCAGCTGATGGCCTCGCAGCGGCTGGCCAGCTCGTGCAGGGCGGTCTGGTCGTCATAGGGGGCGACAATATGGTGATCGGCTGCGGCACCGGCGATGCTGGCCGGATCGGGATCCAGCACCACCACCTTGTAGCCGAGGCGGTGAGCGGCCATCACGAAGTAGCGGCCAAGCTGGCCGCCCCCCAGCATGCCGAGGGTGGCGGGTGGCAGGATCATGTCGGCTCCTCCAGTTGCAGTGCCAGCACCCGATCTCGCTCGCGGGTGCGGAAGTCGTCGAGCTGCTGCCGGTAGCGGGGGGCGTCGCCGTCTTGTGCAACGGAGAGCAGAGAGACGGCAAACAGGGCTGCGTTGGCAGCCCCCGCCTCGCCGATGGCGAAGGTGGCGACCGGTACCCCCTTGGGCATCTGCACGATGGAGAGCAGAGAGTCCATCCCCTTGAGATGTCGGGAGGGAATGGGCACCCCCAGCACCGGCAATGTGGTCTTGGCGGCGATCATGCCCGGCAGGTGAGCGGCGCCACCGGCTCCGGCGATGATGGCGCGCAGACCGCGCTCGCGGGCAGTGGCAGCATACTCGAACAGCAGGTCCGGGGTGCGATGGGCCGAGACCACCTGCGCCTCGTAGGGCACGCCGTGCTCCTTGAGGATGCGGGCGGTAGCCTGCAGCACGGGCCAGTCGGAGTCGGAGCCCATTACCAGGCCGATCAGGGGATAGGTGTTCATTTTTTCTGAATCCTTGATGTTAAACGTTTGCTTTTGGTAAACAAAAAGAGCCGGCAAGCCGGCTCAGAATTTCTCGGGTCGCACGATTTCGACCGGTTGCAGAAAGGCGATCATGGCGTAATCGGGGTAGTAACGACTCTGCAGATGGGCCAGCAGCCGCTCCGCCTGCTCCCGGCTGCAGATCGCCTCCAGCCGGATATTGCCGCTCTCGCTCCAGCTGGCGTTGCGCTCGCCATGATCCCCCCGGCCGCGGGCATCCGTGATGGTGTAGCCGCGCAGCCCCTCGCGGGTGAGGGTGCGCAGCAGGGTCGGCTCCAGATTGGCTTCCGTGATGATGGTCAGCAGGGTGCGGGTCTCGGTCTGCATGTGGCTACTCCGTGAAGTGGCGGGCCCAGCTGTGGTAGAGCGGGATCCCCAGCATGATGTTGAACGGGAAGGTGACCCCCAGCACTGCGCTGAGAGACAGCCCCGGGTTGGCTTGGGGCACGGCGATGCGCATGGTAGCCGGCACGGCAATATAGGAGGCGCTGGCCGCCAGGGTGGCCAGCAGGGTCAGGCCGCCGAGGGAGAGCCCCATCAGCTGGCCAGCAGCCAATCCCAGTCCCGCTGAGGCGAGCGGCATCAACAGGGCGAAGCCGAGCAGGAACAGGCCATGGCGGCGCAGATCCTGACACTGGCGGGCGACGATGAGGCCCATCTCCAGCAGGAACAGCGCCAGCGCCCCCTTGAACAGGTCGACAAACAGCGGTTTGAGCGGGGCAATCCCGTCCGGCCCGGCCAGATAGCCGATGGCCATGCCGCCGAGCAGCAGAGTTACCCCCTTGCCGAGGAAGGTCTCGTGGGCCAGCATGCGCCAGCGGGTCTCGTGACTGATGCCGCGGGCGAGCACTATGCCCACCAGAATGGCGGGGATCTCCATCACCGCGAGGAAGATGGAGAGCTGGGATTCAAAGCTGATGCCCCGTTCGGTGAGCCAGTTCACCCCGACCGCAAAGGTGGCGACGCTGACCGAGCCGTAGTGGGCGGCGGTGGCGGCGGCATCCACCCGGTTCATCTTGAGGCGCAGCACGGCAAAGCCGAGCAGGGTCTGCACCACGCCCAGCAGGATCACCAGCGCCAGTTGCGGCAGCAGAGGTTGCAGGGATTGCTGGGCCAGACCGACGCCGCCCTTGAGGCCGATAGCCAGCAGCAAAAAGAGGGAGAGGGTGTCGTAGAGGGCGGGCGGCAGCTTGAGCTCGGAGCGTACCAGACCGGCCAGCAGACCAAACAGAAAGAAGAGAACAACGACGTCCAGCATGATGGCTCGCAGGGCAGTTCAGATAATGGTTGCATGCTAGAGCCCGCAATGTTTCGATAAAATCAGATTCTCGCTGATGGTTATTCGGTAAAAACTGATAGGGAACGGCATGCTCAACTACAAACAGCTCTACTACTTCTGGCATGTGGCGCGCAGTGGCAGCGTGACACAGGCCGCCGAACAGCTGCACCTCACGCCGCAGACCATCAGCGGTCAGGTCGCCGAGCTGGAGCAGTCCCTCGGGGTGGCGCTGTTCAACCGGGTGGGGCGGCGTCTGGTGCTGACCGCTGCTGGTCGGCAGGCGCAGGAGCAGGCGGGGGCGATTTTCTCGCTCGGTGCCGAGCTGGAGCACACTCTGCGCCACGCCAGTCAGGAGCTGACCATGCAGGTGGGGATCGCCGATTCGGTACCCCGTACTCTGGCGTTCGAGCTGCTGGCTCCCGCCATGGCGCTGGCGACCCCGCTGCGGCTGGTGTGTCATGAGGAGCGGGCCGAGCAGCTGTTCAGCGAGCTGGCCCGTCACAAGCTGGATATGGTGCTGATCGATCGCCCGCTCCCTCCCGACAGCGGCGTGCGTGGCTATAACCACGAGCTGGGGCGCAGCCCGCTGGCGCTGTTTGCCAGCCCGGAGCTGGCGGCGCGGGCCCGGGACGGCTTTCCCGCCTCGCTGGAGGGGTTGCCGTTGCTTATTCCCGGAGAGAAGTCTGCCACCCATGATCGGCTGCTGGAGTGGTATCGCCAGCAGGGCATTCATCCCCATCTGGTGGGGCAGTTTGATGACTCCACCCTGATGAAGTCGTTCGGCAAGGCGGGGATGGGGATCTTCCCGGCGCCGCTGGCAATGGCCGACGAGATTGGTCGTCTCTACGGGGTGGAGCGGATCGTGACCCTGACAGAGGTCACCCTCTCTTACTATCTGGTCTCGGCGGGGCGCCATCTCTCCCATCCGGGGGTACAGGCGGTGATGGAGGGGGCCCAGCAGCGGCTGGCGGCGCTGGTTGGCAATAAATAGAAATCTGGATGGCTATACATCCAGCTTGGCTCTGCCTATAATCCCCCCGCTTTGGCGCATCATGCTTAAAAGGGAATCCGGTGAGAATCCGGAGCTGGCGCGCAGCGGTAAGGGGGAACGAAGCGACATCAGGGCACTGCCGTCAGGTGGGAAGCCGTCGCCGTAGGTCATCAGCCCCCGAGCCCGAAGACCTGCCAAAGTTCGTATTTCGGGCCGAGAGAAACCGGCCACGAAGTAGATACTTACGCGAACTTAAGGATCTCTCATGTCGAAGAAATTTCTGGCGGCTGCCCTGTTGCCGACGGCGGTGTTTGCCCAGCAGCTGACTATTCCCATCAATCCCACCATGGTAGTGACCGCCACCCGCGTCGCCCAACCTGCCTCCAGCGTGCTTGCCCCGGTCAATGTGGTGACCCGTGACGAGATCGATCGTCTGCAAGCCCAGACCGTGACCGATGTGGTCAAGACCCTGCCTGGGGTCGAGGTGGTCAGCAATGGTGGCCGAGGCCAGCTCAGCTCGCTGCGGGTACGTGGTGGCACCTCTTCCCAGACGCTGGTGCTGGTGGATGGGGTGCGCAGTGCCTCCCTGACCGCCGGGATGACCGAACTGAACAACCTGCCACTCAATCAGGTCGAGCGGATCGAGTATATCCGCGGCCCGCGCGCCACCATCTATGGCTCAGATGCCATCGGCGGGGTGATCAACATCATTACCCGTCCCGACAAGGGGACCAATCAGCACAAGTTCAATATCGGTGCCGGTTCCCATCAACAGCGCCAGGCCGCTTTCAGCAGCGCCAGCCAGGTGGGTGAGGCCGGTCAACTCAAGGTCGCTGGCGGCTTTGACGACGAGTCCGGCTACAACGTCCACCCCATCGCAGCGGTGAATGATGGCGATAAGCATGGGCATAAGGGCTACAACGCCATGCTGGACTACCAGCAGGCGCTCGGTAGCAACTGGGATCTGTTCGGTACAACCCGCTGGTTCCGCAATGTCGCCCAGTACGACAGCTCTTCTGCTGCTTCCGCCTGGGGGCCTGCCACCCATCAGCGCAACGAGACCTGGACTGAAAACCAGAGCTATCAGCTGGGGTCGCGCTATCACAATGATCGCTACCTGAGCGAGCTGCGTGGCGCCTTCTCCAAACAGGATGCTTACGACTATCAGGACACCAGTGGCCGCGATCAGGCCAATAACCGGACCTATACCCGCCAGTACAGCCTGAACTGGGTCAATAGCTTGAAATTGAACGAGAGCTGGACGCTGGGAGGCGGGGCCGATTGGCAGAGTGATCGACTGGATGATCGCTCCCGCTCCTCCGGCGACACGTATCCGGCTGATGCCAAAGAGCGTGACAACACCGGCCTCTATGCCCTGGCCCAATTCGATAACCAGACCTGGCAGGCCGAGCTGAGCGGCCGTAGCGATGACAACGAGCAGTTTGGCCGCCACAACACCTGGCAGACCGGCGCAGGCTGGCGCTTTGTCGAGGATTATCGCCTGAGTGCCCGCTACGGCACCGGTTTCCGTGCCCCCTCCTTTAATGACCTCTACTATCCGGGCTCAGGCAATCCCAACCTGAAGCCAGAAGAGTCGAAGAGCAGCGAGCTGATGCTGGACGGTCAAACCGCTGGCGTCGAGTGGCGAGCCACCGGTTATCGCAACGACTTCGAACAGATGATCCAGTGGGCGCCCAATAATCAGGGTATGTGGACACCACAGAACGTTGGCAAGGCGCGCATTGAAGGGATCGAGCTGGAAGGGGAGTTTGATACCGGCTGGCTGAGTCATCGAGTCTCTGCCGAATACAAGGATCCCAAAGACAAGGTGACCGATAAGCAGTTGCAGCTGATCTCCCGCAAGGGGGCCAAATGGGTGACCCAGGCGCAGTGGCAACAGTTTGACGGCTCGTTAAGCTGGATCTACCAGGGTGATCGCTATGGCAATGTGGCCAACACCACCGAGTTGGGTGGTTACAGCCTCTGGAATCTGGCGGTCGGCTACAAGGTCACCCCGGCGCTCAAGGTATCTGGCAAGATCAACAATCTGCTGGATAAGGAGTATCAGACTGCGGTGGGTTATCCGGCCGATGAGCGCGCTTACTACGTGACAATGGATTACGCCCTGTAAATAGTCTCCTCTTGATGGGAAAAACCCGGGCCCTGCCATTGGCAGGGCCTTTTCTATTGGCGGCAGGCGGGAGTATGATCGCCGCCTTGCACCAAAGGGGAGCTCAAGTGGCCAATATTCTCGTGTTTGATTCCGGTATGGGTGGCCTGACCATCTACCGCGAGATCCGCCGCGTTCTGCCGGCACACAACTATGTCTACTGCTTCGACAATGCCAACTTCCCCTATGGTGAATTGAGCGAGTCCGCCCTGATTGCTGCCTGCACCCGCTTGGTGACCACCATGGTGGCCCGTCATCAGATCGATCTGGTGGTGATTGCCTGCAACACGGCCAGCACCATAGCGCTGCCGGCCCTGCGTGCGGCACTGAATATTCCCGTGGTGGGGGTGGTGCCAGCCATCAAGCCCGCCGCCGCACAGACTCGCAACGGTTGCATCGGTCTGCTGGCTACGCCGGGCACGGTGAGTCGCGACTATACCCACGAACTGATCGCCCAGTTTGCTCCCGGCAAGCGGGTGCTGCTCAAGGGCACCACCGAGCTGGTCATCGAAGCCGAACACAAGCTGGCGGGCCTGCCGGTCAATATGGCGTTGTTGCGTGAAGTGCTGGCCGACTGGCTGGAAGGGGAAGATAAGCCGGATACGCTGGTGCTGGGCTGTACCCACTTTCCGTTGCTGGATGAAGAAATACGACAGCTGATGCCTGCGTGCCAACTGGTGGATTCCGGTAGTGCGGTCGCCAAGCGGGTGGCTCACCTGCTGGCTACTTTGCAAACGACACCGACGCGGATGGACGATGTTGGAGGGAAGGCCTATTGCACCCGGCTGGATGGGGAGGCCCAAAAACTGACAGCCCCCTTGCAAGCATGGGGGCTGTCATCACTGGAAGAGGTAAGGTACTGACGAGCGGTTAGACGTCAGCTTCGCTACCTTCCCTTTCCTCTTTATCACGTTTGTCATTCGCTTCACGCACCTTGAGGGTGCGCTGCTGGTACTCTTTATCATTCAACGCTGCAATCGCCTTGGCGGCATCGGCGGCGGGCATCTCCACGAAACCGAAACCTCTGCGCTTGCCGGTTGCCTTGTCCTTCATCAACCGCACGGAAATGACCTGGCCCTGTTCGGCAAACAATTCGCGCACTGCAATCTCGTTGGCGCGATAGGGCAGGTTGCCTACATATAAGGTGCAAGTCTCCTGATTGGCGATCTGCTCGGCGACATTAGCCGGAGCTCGCTTCAGGAACAGCGGTACCACGAAACCGCCGATGGCCAGACCGACTGCAAAAATCACTTCCGCTTTCAAAGAGAACTGCAGGGCCTGGGCAACCAGGTAGCCAACCACTGCCAATACCAGAGCAAGGATTGCGGCCTGCATATAAACGGGAAACTTGGATAAATTCATCTTAAAAGACCTTTTGTAAATGAAAGCAAAAAAGGTGCAACACTATATTCACCTCCATGGTAACCAGCTTTCTTGATTGGCGCTACCATGGACCACTCGGGAGAGGTTATCGGCTCCAGTATGGCATTCCCAAGGTCACTAAAGGCGACATAAATGACGCTAAAATGGGAGTGAAATAACCGAATTGTGGATAACATTGTATATATACACTGAATAAGTTGTTTCTAATTGAATAATTTGA
>CP101033.1:55000-282500 GCA_041319085.1 Aeromonas veronii
TGTATGGTTAAGTGACTAAGCGTACATGGTGGATGCCTTGGCAGTCAGAGGCGATGAAGGACGTACTAACCTGCGATAAGCTGTGAGAAGTCGGTAAGAGACGCTATTACTCACAGATTTCCGAATGGGGAAACCCACCCAAGATAACTTGGGTATCGTTACATGAATACATAGTGTAACGAGGCGAACCGGGAGAACTGAAACATCTAAGTACCCCGAGGAAAAGAAATCAACCGAGATTCCCTCAGTAGCGGCGAGCGAACGGGGATTAGCCCTTAAGCATCTTGGAAGTTAGTGGAACGGTCCTGGAAAGGCCGGCGATACAGGGTGATAGCCCCGTACATGAAAACGACCTTGAAGTGAAATCGAGTAGGGCGGGACACGTGACATCCTGTCTGAATATGGGGGGACCATCCTCCAAGGCTAAATACTCCTGACTGACCGATAGTGAACCAGTACCGTGAGGGAAAGGCGAAAAGAACCCCTGTGAGGGGAGTGAAATAGAACCTGAAACCGTGTACGTACAAGCAGTGGGAGCCCTTCGGGGTGACTGCGTACCTTTTGTATAATGGGTCAGCGACTTACATTTTGTAGCGAGGTTAACCGTATAGGGGAGCCGTAGGGAAACCGAGTCTTAACTGGGCGTCTAGTTGCAAGGTGTAGACCCGAAACCGGGTGATCTAGCCATGGGCAGGTTGAAGGTTGAGTAACATCAACTGGAGGACCGAACCCACTAACGTTGCAAAGTTAGGGGATGACCTGTGGCTGGGGGTGAAAGGCCAATCAAACTCGGAGATAGCTGGTTCTCCCCGAAAGCTATTTAGGTAGCGCCTCGGACGAATACTACTGGGGGTAGAGCACTGTTTGGGCTAGGGGGTCATCCCGACTTACCAACCCCATGCAAACTCCGAATACCAGTAAGTACTATCCGGGAGACACACGGCGGGTGCTAACGTCCGTCGTGAAGAGGGAAACAACCCAGACCGCCGGCTAAGGTCCCAAAGTTCTGGTTAAGTGGGAAACGATGTGGGAAGGCTCAGACAGCTAGGATGTTGGCTTAGAAGCAGCCATCATTTAAAGAAAGCGTAATAGCTCACTAGTCGAGTCGGCCTGCGCGGAAGATGTAACGGGGCTCAAACCAGGCACCGAAGCCGCGGATTCACACTTATGTGTGAGTGGTAGGGGAGCGTTCTGTAAGTCTGCGAAGGTGTATCGAGAGGTATGCTGGAGATATCAGAAGTGCGAATGCTGACGTAAGTAACGATAAAGGGGGTGAAAAGCCTCCTCGCCGGAAGACCAAGGGTTCCTGTCCAACGTTAATCGGGGCAGGGTGAGTCGACCCCTAAGGTGAGGCCGAAAGGCGTAATCGATGGGAAGCAGGTTAATATTCCTGCACGACTTGTAATTGCGATGGGGGGACGGAGAAGGCTAGGTGGGCCAGGCGACGGTTGTCCTGGTGAAAGTGCGTAGGTGGTGTTTCTAGGCAAATCCGGAGACACAACACTGAGACACGAGACGAACGCACTACGGTGCGGAAGCCATTGATGCCCTGCTTCCAGGAAAAGCCTCTAAGCTTCAGATTACAAGTCATCGTACCCCAAACCGACACAGGTGGTCGGGTAGAGAATACCAAGGCGCTTGAGAGAACTCGGGTGAAGGAACTAGGCAAAATAGAACCGTAACTTCGGGAGAAGGTTCGCTCTTGACAGTGAAGTCCCTTGCGGATGGAGCAGTTGGGAGTCGCAGTGACCAGATGGCTGGGACTGTTTATCAAAAACACAGCACTCTGCAAACACGAAAGTGGACGTATAGGGTGTGACACCTGCCCGGTGCCGGAAGGTTAATTGATGGGGTTAGCGCAAGCGAAGCTCTTGATCGAAGCCCCGGTAAACGGCGGCCGTAACTATAACGGTCCTAAGGTAGCGAAATTCCTTGTCGGGTAAGTTCCGACCTGCACGAATGGTGTAACCATGGCCATGCTGTCTCCACCCGAGACTCAGTGAAATCGAATTCGCCGTGAAGATGCGGTGTACCCGCGGCTAGACGGAAAGACCCCGTGAACCTTTACTACAGCTTGGCACTGAACATTGAACCTACATGTGTAGGATAGGTGGGAGGCTTTGAAGGCGTGACGCCAGTTGCGCTGGAGCCGACCTTGAAATACCACCCTTGTATGTTTGATGTTCTAACGCAGGCCCATAATCTGGGTCGCGGACAGTGCCTGGTGGGTAGTTTGACTGGGGCGGTCTCCTCCCAAAGAGTAACGGAGGAGCACGAAGGTTGGCTAATCCTGGTCGGACATCAGGAGGTTAGTGCAATGGCATAAGCCAGCTTAACTGCGAGACGGACAGGTCGAGCAGGTACGAAAGTAGGTCATAGTGATCCGGTGGTTCTGAATGGAAGGGCCATCGCTCAACGGATAAAAGGTACTCCGGGGATAACAGGCTGATACCGCCCAAGAGTTCATATCGACGGCGGTGTTTGGCACCTCGATGTCGGCTCATCACATCCTGGGGCTGAAGTCGGTCCCAAGGGTATGGCTGTTCGCCATTTAAAGTGGTACGCGAGCTGGGTTCAGAACGTCGTGAGACAGTTCGGTCCCTATCTGCCGTGGGCGTTGGATGATTGAAGGGAGTTGCTCCTAGTACGAGAGGACCGGAGTGAACGAACCTCTGGTGTTCGGGTTGTCACGCCAGTGGCACTGCCCGGTAGCTAAGTTCGGAATCGATAACCGCTGAAAGCATCTAAGCGGGAAGCGAGCCCTGAGATGAGTCATCCCTGACCCCTTGAGGGTCCTAAAGGGCCGTTGGAGACCACAACGTTGATAGGTGGGGTGTGTAAGCGCGGCGACGTGTTGAGCTAACCCATACTAATTACCCGTGAGGCTTAACCATACAACACCCAAGAAGTGTTCTGGGCCTTGTAGCGAATGAGTGAACTACTTACAAATTCAGTGATAATGACAAAGCAAACTAGCCAAGTCGTTATTCACGTCAGCTTTCTGGATTAAAGAATTTGCCTGGCGGCCATAGCGCCGTGGAACCACCTGATCCCATGCCGAACTCAGAAGTGAAACGCGGTAGCGCCGATGGTAGTGTGGCATTCGCCATGCGAGAGTAGGACACTGCCAGGCACCCAATACAAGAAACCCCGCTCATCGAGCGGGGTTTTTTATTGCCTGAAATTCAGAAAATAGTCTAAATATTGACCGTCATTCCCTCTTCTCTGTCGTTGTCTCTGTTTTCCCTCCTCAATTTTCTCCGAATCTGCCGTCGCCGCTGGCGGTGGTTGTCGCTATAATGGCCGCCCTCAAGCAAGGTGGTGGTATGAACGCAGAATATCTACAGCGATTCGGGGGCATTGCCCGTCTTTATGGTCAGAACGCCTTACGTTCCTTTAGCCAAGCGAAAGTCTGTGTTGTGGGGATCGGTGGCGTGGGCTCCTGGGCGGCGGAGGCGCTGGCGCGCGCCGGTATCAACCAGATCACCCTGATCGACATGGACGATATCTGCATCACCAACACCAATCGCCAGATCCACGCCATGCAGGGGACGGTCGGTCGCCTCAAGACCGAGGTGATGGCCGAGCGTATTCGCGCCATCAATCCGGATTGCGACGTGATCGAGGTGGACGATTTCGTCACCGCCGATAACCTGGCCGAGCACATCAAGTGGGAGTTTGACTATGTGGTGGACGCCATCGACTCGGTCAAGGCCAAGGTGGCGCTGATTGCTTTCTGCAAGCGCAACAAGATCCCGGTGATCGTCGCGGGTGGTGCCGGCGGGCAGATGGATCCGACCCAAATCACCGTGGCCGATCTGGCCAAGACCATTCAGGATCCACTGGCGGCCAAGGTGCGCTCCGACCTGCGCCGGTTGCATAACTTCAGCAAGAATCCGGCGCGCAAATTCGGGGTGGAGTGTGTCTTCTCAACCGAGCAGCTGAGTTATCCTGATGGCAATGGTGGCACCTGTCAGGCCAAGGCGGCCAGCGATGGCACCATGAAGATGGATTGCGCCTCCGGTTTTGGCGCGGTGACGCCGGTGACGGCAACCTTTGGGCTGGTTGCCGCGTCCCGGGTATTGAAGAAGATTGCCGAGCGGGGCGCCCGCGCCGAGAAAGAGACCGGGAATGAAGAAGCCGGGTCGATTGGCGAAGCCTAATCGACCACTGAACAGAGCAGGTTAGACAGTCTGCTCCCGGATCGCCAGCACGATCGCTCTGAGCCCGTTACCTCGTGACGGGCTCAAGTGTTTCTCAAGTCCCAGTTCGGTGAAATACCCTTCCATATCAAATGCCTGGATCGCCGCAGACGATTGGTGGTTGAGTGCCGCCAGCACGATGACGATAAGGCCGCGCACGATGCGGGCATCGGAATCACAGGCAAAATGCCAGCAGCCATCCTCACTTTGTTCTCCCTTCAGCCAGGCCTGGCTTTCACACCCCTTGAGGCGGAATTCTTCCTGCTGCCATTCGTCGGGTAGCGCTGGCAGCTGCTTGCCGAGCTGGATGATGAGCCGGTACTGGTTCTCCCAGCCGTGAACGGCGGCAAACTGCTGGCGGATGCTGTCGGCGTTGGGCTCCAGGCCAATCTGGGTATAGCTTGCGAGGTCACTCATTCGGTTGTCTGCCTTAGAAGAAGTCACTGAGTTTGTGCAGGGCGGCCAGCAGGGCGTCGATATCATCCCGATTGTTGTAACAGGCCAGCGAGGCACGCATGGTGCCGCCGATCCCGAGCGATTCCATCAGCGGCATGGCGCAGTGATGGCCGACTCGCAAGGCGATCCCCTGCATATCGAGCAGGGTGGCGGCATCTTGCGGGTGGATATCCTCCAGCAAGAAAGAGACCGCGCCGGCGCGTTGGCCGGGTTCGCCGATCAGACGCAGCCCCGGCACCCGTTGCAGTCCGGCGACCAGATAGTCGGTCAGGGCCTGCTCATGCTGGGCGAGCCATTGCCGATCTTGCGCCATCACAAAGTCGATGGCGGCGGCGAGGCCAATCGCGCCAGCAATATGGGGGGTGCCCGCCTCGAACTTGAAGGGCAGGGTATTGAAGGTGGTGCCGCTGAAACTGACCCGATCGATCATCTCGCCACCAGCTTGCCAGGGCGGCATCCGTTCCAATAGCTCGGTGCGGCCCCACAACACGCCGATGCCGGTCGGGCCATAGAGCTTGTGACCGGAGAAGGCGTAGAAGTCGCAACCGATGGCTTGCACATCCACCTCGAGGTGAGCCACCGCCTGGGCACCGTCGATCAGCGTCAGGGCGCCAACCGCTTTGGCGGCAGCCAGCATCCGGGCGACCGGATTGATGGTACCGAGGGCATTGGAGACGTGGGCTACGCTCACCAGCCGGGTGCGTGGCCCCAGCATGGCGTAATAGGCGGCCAGATCGAGATCGCCCCGCTCATCGAGCTGGATAACCCGGATCACCGCGCCCGTGCGCTGGGCGACCAGTTGCCACGGGACGATATTGGCGTGGTGCTCCAGGGTGCTGAGGATAATTTCGTCCCCCGCCTTGAGCTCCCTCATCCCCCAGCTCTGGGCCACCAGATTGATCGCCTCCGTGGTGCCGCGGGTCCAGATCACCTCGTGGCTGCGAGGCGCATTGATAAAGCGGGCGACCGTTTCGCGGGCAGCTTCGAAGGCACGGGTAGCGCGGCTACTCAGGGCGTGGGCGGCACGGTGCACGTTGGCGTTGTCGGCCTGATAGTAGTGAGCTATAGCATCCAGTACCGCGTGCGGCTTCTGGGTGGTGGCGGCGTTGTCCAGATAGACCAGAGGGTGGCCGTTTACCTCCTGCGCCAAGGCCGGAAACTGGCTGCGCAGTTGGTCATGCTGTTGCTGATTCATGCTCCCTCATCATCCGGAAAAAGTCATCATCTCAAAGGTCGGCCATGATCCTGAAAATAGCGCCCGAACACAAGGCGCGATAAGCCTGATTAGCGGTTGCCTGCCGTGCAGCAGGTACGGCTCGTTGGGTGATTTCTGGTACAATGCCGCCCCTCATCATAAGCCAAGAGATCCGGCCCATGAAGCTCAACCCCAATCAGAACGAAGCGGTCAAGTATGTTTCCGGCCCTTGCCTGGTGCTGGCGGGTGCCGGATCGGGCAAGACCCGCGTCATCACCAACAAGATTGCCTATCTGGTACAGCAGTGCGGCTACAACGCGCGCAACATAGCAGCGGTCACCTTTACCAACAAGGCGGCGCGGGAGATGAAGGAGCGAGTCGGCCAGACCCTGGGTCGCAAGGAGGCGCGGGGGCTGATGGTCTCCACCTTCCATACCCTCGGCCTCGATATTATTCGTCGTGAGCACAAGAGCCTGAATCTCAAGGCCAACTTCTCCCTGTTCGATGACACCGACCAGCTGGCGCTGCTGAAAGAACTGACCGAGGCGGAGCTCGACAACGACAAGGACAAGCTCTTGGCCCTTATCAGCCAGATCTCCAACTGGAAGAACGACCTCATCCTGCCTGCCCGCGCCATGCGCATCGCCCGCGGGCCGGAAGAGGTGTTGATGGCCCAGCTTTATGAGCGTTATCACCGCCAGATGGTGGCCTATAACGCGCTGGATTTTGACGACCTTATCGTGATGCCGACCCTGCTGCTCAAGAGCAATCAGGAGGTGCGCGAGCGCTGGCAGAACAAGATCCGTTACCTGCTGGTCGATGAGTATCAGGATACCAACACCAGCCAGTACGAGCTGGTGAAGCAGATCGTCGGCGAGCGTGCCCGTTTTACCGTGGTGGGGGATGATGACCAGTCGATCTACTCCTGGCGCGGTGCCAAGCCGCAGAATCTGGTGCTGCTGAGCGAAGATTTCCCCAGCCTCAAGCTGATCAAGCTGGAGCAGAACTACCGCTCCAAGCGGCGCATCCTCAAGTGCGCCAACATCCTGATCGCCAACAACCCGCACGTCTATGACAAGGCGCTCTTCTCCGAGCTGGATGAGGGGGTGAAGCTCAAGGTGCTGTTCGCCAAGAACGAAGAGCATGAGGCGGAGCGGATCGCCGCCGAGATGATGGGCCACAAGTTTATGAACCGCACCCGGTTCAAGGATTACGCCATCCTCTATCGGGGCAACCATCAGTCGCGCATCTTCGAGAAGGCGCTGATGACCAACCGGATTCCTTACCGTATCTCCGGCGGCACCTCGTTTTTCTCCCGCACCGAGATCAAGGACATCATGGCCTACCTCAAGCTGCTGGTGAATCCGGACGAGGACACCGCTTTTCTGCGGGTGGTCAACCTGCCGCGCCGTGAGATTGGCCCGACCACGCTCGAAAAACTTGGCCAATACGCCAACCAGCGCGGCAAGAGCCTGTTTGCCGCCAGCTTCGAGCTGGGGCTGGAGCAGCACCTCTCTGGCCGTGGCCTCGTGGCTCTGCAGGCCTTTACCAACTGGCTGGTTCGCCTTGGCGATCAGGCGCTGCGTGGCAATCCGGTGGAGGCGGTGCGGGACATGATCAAGGAGATCCACTACGAAGAGTGGCTCTACGAGACCTCCCCCAGCCCGAAAGCGGCCGAAATGCGGATGCAGAACGTATCTACCCTCTATCGCTGGATCACCGAGATGCTGGAAGGGGATGAGCTGGAGGAGTCAATGACGTTGGCTCAGGTGGTCACTCGTCTCACCCTGCGCGACATGATGGAACGCAACGAGGGGGAAGACGATGCGGATCAGGTGCAGTTGATGACCCTGCACGCCTCAAAGGGGCTGGAGTTCCCCTATGTCTACATGGTGGGGATGGAGGAGGGCTTGCTGCCCCACCAGACCAGCATCGACGAAGACAACGTGGAGGAGGAGCGGCGTCTCGCCTACGTGGGCATCACCCGGGCCCAGACCGAGCTGACCTTTACCCTCTGCAAGGAGCGGCGCCAGTTTGGCGAGTCGGTACGGCCCGAGCCGAGCCGCTTCCTGCTGGAGCTGCCGCAGGATGATCTGGAGTGGGAAAACCAGAGGAAGGTGACCGCCGAGGAGCGCCAGCAGAAGGGGCAGGTCGGCGTTGCCAACCTGCGGGCGCTGTTCAAGAAGGATTAACGCTACGGATTGGCCGGGGTAAGCAGCGGCACTATGTCAGCTCCCGGCATCGGCGGAGAGATATAGCGCCCTTGCCCCATCTGGCAGCCGATATCGATGAGCTTCTGCAACTGCAGCTGGTTCTCGATCCCCTCCACTATCAGGGTGTAATCGAGATCCTGACAGATATCCCGCATAGCGCGGATCAGCGCCAAATCTTTTGGTGATTGCAGCATCCGCTGGGTAAAGCTGTCATCCACCTTGATGTAATCCACCGGGAAGTGGAACAGGGCGTTGAGGGAGGAGAAACCGGTACCGAAATCATCAAGGCTGATCTGGATACCCTTGGATCTCAGGTCATGCAGTGATGCCAGCGCATCGGAATCTTGCCGCGACAGCTCCCGTTCGTTGAATTCAAAAATCAGATAGCCGGGGGCCACCCCTTCATCCTCGATGATCCCCATCAGCCGCATGATGTGGTCATGGTTGACCAGATGCTTGCCCGACAGATTGATGGCGACCTTGAACTTGCTCTGCCCCGAGATCGGCAGCCAGTTCTTCAGCTGTTGGCAGGTGTGGCGCAGGATCTGGTAATCCAGCTCCAGAATCAGGCCGCACTGTTCCGCCAGCGGAATAAAGTCGAACGCATCCTTGAGAATGCCCTCCTCGGTCAGCCAGCGCGCCATCACCTCCAGTCCGGTCAGGCGACTATCCTGTAGCCGGATCACCGGCTGGAAATAGGGGACGATACGCCCTTCCCGCAAGGCTCTGGCCAGCATCTCTTCCGGCGAATTCCAGTTCTGATTGATGCAATCATCCGAGTAGCTGACGATACGACTGCGACCATTGCGCTTGGCCTGATACATGGCCAGATCGGCCTGATGGAGCAGCTGGCTGATATCGGTGGTCTGATCCGAGACGCTCGATACCCCCAGGCTGACGGTAATGCTCAGCTCGTTGCCGAGCAGCCGGAACGGGTAGGAGAGACGGCTGATAATGCGGTTGAGCACCGGGCTGATGTCATCGTCACTCTTGCTGCTGTCCAGATAGATGACAAACTCGTCTCCGCCCAGTCTGGCCACCAGATCGTTTTGCCGGATGCAGGTCTGCAGGCGGCGGCTCACCTCCTTGAGCAGCTGATCGCCAGCGCTGTGGCCCAGGGTGTCATTGATCTGCTTGAAGTGATCCACATCGATAAAAATTACCGAAAATCCCGGCGACTTGTAGCGGTTGTAGTGGGTCATGGCATGGTTGAGGTGGTTCATCAACAGGGCGCGATTGGGCAGTTGGGTCAGCGGGTCGTGAAGCGCATCGAATTGCAGCCGCCGTTCCAGCTCCTGATGCTGCTTGAGCTGCTTTTGCAGCCTGAGGTTGGTCTGACGCAGCTGTTGCAGCCGCTGGTTGATGGAGTCCTCGGTGTTGATGTCGTTGAGCTGCTGGCGGATCCGTCTCAGCTCCAGCAACAGGGTGAGTTGGCCGCGCAGGAAGTCGAGAAACAGCTTGTCGTCGGTTTCCAGCGGTTGAGCTGTGCTGATGATGAAGTGGGCGAAGTACTGTTGTTGCAGCCGCAGTGGCATGCTGTGCCAGTAGCGGGACTCCCTGTTCACCTCGATATTGCTGGTGCTGTGGCACAAGCCGCTGATGAACTCGTCCCCCTGATGGGGATGGGCGGGGTAGATCTTTTCCAGCTTCTGACTGGTTAGCCTGACCAACAGCATGTCCTCGATGGTGAGCATCTGACGCAGTACTGCTTCCAGCTGGGAAAACAGCGCCTGAGCCGGCAGGGTATTGGCCAGCCGCATGATGCGGCTGATGCTCTCGATTTTCTTTTTCCAGTTCGGGTCTTTGCGGATCAGCGGTGAAGGGAGCTCGGTGAGATGGGAACCCGCCTGGGTTTCGGTCAGCCGCTTGGCCAGACACTCCAGCAGCAGGCGCAGAGTCGGCAGGTCGGCGGGGGTACCGCGAGCCAGCAGCCATTGCACCTGACCATGTTCGATGGGGAAGACGCACCACCCGTCGGTCTCATCCAGTTGAGTGAGCTGATCGGTGATGCGGGACTGCTCCCGGCCCAGTTGCTGCTTGAAGATGTCGCTTATCTTGTAGGCGTAAAGCCAGTTCAGACCGGTATCGGCGAGGCCCAGCATGCCGAAATGTTGCAGCGGGCAGAGTTGGTCAATCTGCCGGATCAGGGCATCGTAATCGTCAGACGTGGCCGATTGTGGCGCCGGGAAGTCCATAATGGCAGAGACCAACGCCAACAGAGGAGTTGAGTAGTGGGGGTCGATAGCTTGGGGCGACATGTGCAACTCCCGAGATGTCTACCTTACAAGAGTAGTCGGAAGCCGATAGATTGAAAGGGCCGCAATTGCGGCCCTTTCAAATACTTACAGTTTGTCGATCATGTAGTGGATGGCGTTTTCAATCTCTTCATCACTGCAGTTCGCACAGGTGCCGCGTGGAGGCATCATGCCGGACTTGCCGGTGAAGCCTTCAATGGCATGTTTCTTGAGAGTATCAATGCCCTGGGCGATGCGAGGCTCCCAGGCTGCCTTGTCACCCCTTTTGGGGGCACCGGCGGCGCCGGTGTCGTGACAGGCAAAGCAGGCGCCCTTGAACACAGTTTCGCCATCGCGGGGGCCGGAAGAGGCGGCCGCCGCCGGTGCGGCACTCGCGCCGGCAATACCTTCCAGATCCTTGGCGGTATAGACCTGACCGATTGGTTTGATCCGCTCGGCAATGGCTTCCGGTGACATCTCATCGGCAGCAAGCACTGCCCCAGACAAGCTGGCGGCCGTCATCCCGACAGCCAGCAAATAGCTCAGTTTTTTCAACACGCTCATATACTCCCAGCAGTCTTTTATTATCCATGTAAACGACGGGATTATAACCGAATAGTTACAGCCATTTAAACGCTTGTGTGTGAAGTGTTAAACACTCTGCGTACAAAGTTTTGGGCGATATCACGGCAATTTAGCAGATGCCCCGTAAACCCTAGCCCAATCGGGCGGGGATATAAGGGGAGCTAATCTGATGCGTTTGCGAGCCCGCCTATGTCTTCAGTGTCTCGATAGTCGCGCCTGCCGCACGTCCGCAGCGGTTGTTGATTTCACTGGCACGCGCTATAACTGTGCTTATATACAGCCTGTGTTTTTAATCATGAAAAGAGCCACAAAAGTACGTATTTACCCCACCGACGAACAAGCGGCATTCCTCAATGCCCAGTTCGGCGCTGTGCGGTTCGCGTACAACAAAGCCCTTCATATTCAGCGGCACATGTTCCAGCGCCACGGGGTTTCACTGAAACCCAAACGCGACTTGAAACCCCTGCTCGCTGTGGCAAAAAAATCGCGCAAATACAGCTGGCTGAAAGAGTACGATTCACAAGCCTTACAGCAGGCGGTGATCAACCTGGACAAGGCATTCGCCAACTTCTTCAACCCCAAGCTCAAGACCAGGATGCCCACCTTCAAGAGCAAGCGAGGCAGGCAATCGAGCTACCACCCCAATGGCAAAGTGCTGACCGATGCCATCCTGTTACCGAAGATGACGCCCATCCGAGCTGTCATTCACCGAGATATTATCGGCGTGGTCTCCAGCATCACGGTCAGCCGTGGCCCGACAGGGAAATACTATGCCTCCATCCTTTGCGATGATGGCCGTGAGGCTCCCGCCAAGCCCTCCCTCATCACAGAGGTGACAGGCTATGATATGGGGCTGTCCCACTACCTCATTGCGTCGAGTGGCAAAAAGATGGCCAACCCGCGCCATCTTATCAAGGCCAGTCGCAATCTGCGGCGAAAGCAAAAAGCACTGTCTCGCAAGAAAAAAGGCAGTGCCAATCGTAGTAAGGCCAAATTACAGCTGGCCGCCCTGCACGAGCGGGTAGCCCATGCTCGCGCTGATTTTCAGCACAAACTCTCTCGCACGATAGTTGACGATAACCAAGCGCTCATCGTGGAGACGCTTAAAACAACCAATATGATGAAAAACCACAAGCTGGCCCGCGCCATTGGCGATGCTGGCTGGCATAGTTTTAGGTTCATCGCGTCTTTCCGGGGAAGGCGGCCTTGATTTTCAGGAAAAAGTATTCTGAGTCCCGAAATCCATAAGCCATGCGTTTGATCACCTTGATCCGATTATTCACGCCCTCCAGCAGGCTGGTGTGCATGGGAAAGATTGCGCTGGCCAAAATCCCCCGGGTGTAGCGGCGAAGGTTTTTGGCAAAACGCTCTAAGGGCTCCAGGCCACTTTCCTTCGCTTGCCGCATCCAGGCCTTCCATCGTCGCCAACCTTCCCTGACACTCGGGGCGTACCAAATTTCCTTCAGGGCCTCCTTGAGAACATATGCTGTCGCCAAGGGCTTATTGGCTTCCAATAGCTCTTGTAATTTCACCGCCTGGTCTTCCTTGAGATTTTCTCGATTGCGCAGGAGTAGCCAACGCGCCAGCTTGACGACCTTGCGAGCCGGCTTGTCATGCTTTAATGCATTGGCTTGATCCACCCGAATTCGGTCGAGCACTTTGCGGCCATAACCGGCCACCACATGGAACAAGTCATACACCACTTCCGCCTGTGGACAGTGCTGTTTCACTTCCAGATCGAAGGCGGAGTTCATGTCCATAGCCACCGCTTCAATCTGTTGGCATCGTTCGCCCATCAGCTCGAAAAAGGGGCGAATAGCCTCTCGGCTGTTGCCATGCCCCACCCACAAAACGCGAGTCCGTTCAGCATCCATGATCACTGTGGCATAGCGGTGGCCTTTATGCAGGGCGAATTCATCCATCACCAGCCGCCGCACCGAGCCGGGCTCAAAGGTGCCAACACTGGCCTGTAGCCGACGCTTGTCGATGGCCTTGATGGTATGCCAGTGCAGTCCGGTGAGCTGGCTGACATGACTGATAGGCATCAGCTCAAGCAAGGCCTCTACCCAGCGCAGCAATCGCTGTGTCAGCCGGGAGCTGGGGGTAACCAATCGATATGCTCAGAAACCCGACCACAACGCAGACAGTCAACCCGACGGACGGGGACTTGCAGATGTACGCGAAGTTCAAGGAGGTCACGGTCACGAACCGTGCGCATTCGGCGGTCATGGATGAGTGGACAGGGCTGATGGCACTGACCACAGAGCGGTAGATGATTGGCGAGAGGCTCAAGAGCCAATGTGATTTGTGTGGCAGAGCGGCGATGTACAGAAACGTCGTAACCTGGCCAGAACGAGGCAAAATCAATATGATGCATAGCGACAGCAGGGTAAGGGAGTCCGGTTGTTTGGCGACTACCAGTTTACCCGAACCCTGTCTGTCAACTTACTCTTCCCCACGCTTCCGCGAAGAACCTAGTTTTATCATGAGGCTGGAGTACAAAGCCCAAGCGGCGGGCCGCCACCTAATCAAACTCGATCAGTGGTTTGCCAGCTCTAAACCATGTAGCGAGTGCGGCCACAAGATGCCGGAGATGCCACTTCACCAGCGACAGTGGGTATGTCCAGCGTGTGGGGCAGAGCATGACCGCGACATCAACGCGGCCATGAACATTCGACAGCAAGGAATATTGGAATTAAAAGCGGCGGGGCTCGCCGTTTCTGCCCATGGAGGCCAGCGTAAATCCGTCAATCTGACGGTAGCGGCCTAAGAAGTGGGAAGCCTCGCCGCTTGCGGCGGGGAGCAGTCACGTGGTGGAGATAAAAAGAAACCCGGCATTCGCCGGGTTTCAGTTAACCAAGGGGTGAAACGGCCTATTTATCCCAGCTCAGGATCACCTTGCCGGAGTGGCCGGAGCGCATCGCATCGAACCCCTGCTGGAATTCGTCGATGTGGAATCTGTGGGTAATGATGGGGGAGAGATCCAGCCCGGACTGGATCAGGCTGGCCATTTTGTACCAGGTCTCGAACATCTCGCGGCCATAGATCCCTTTGATAAACAGCCCCTTGAAGATCACCTTGTTCCAGTCGATGGCCATGGTGGAGGGGGGGATGCCGAGCATGGCGATCTTGCCACCATGGTTCATCTTGTCGAGCATCTCCTGGAAGGCGCTCGGGACGCCGGACATCTCCAGCCCCACGTCAAACCCTTCGGTCATGCCCAGCTCGCTCATCACGTCAGCCAGCTTCTCCTTGGCCACGTTGACCGCGCGGGTGGCGCCCATCTTGCGGGCCAGCTCCAGCCGGTATTCGTTGACGTCGGTGATCACCACGTGGCGCGCACCCACATGGCGGCAGACGGCGGCTGCCATGATGCCGATGGGGCCTGCCCCGGTGATGAGCACATCCTCACCCACCAGATCGAAGGAGAGGGCGGTGTGCACCGCATTGCCGAACGGGTCGAAGATGGCGGCCAGCTCGTCCGGGATGTTGTCCGGCAGCTTGAAGGCGTTAAAGGCGGGGATCACCAGATACTCGGCAAAAGCGCCCGGACGGTTGACGCCAACGCCAATGGTGTTGCGGCAGAGGTGAGTGCGCCCGGCGCGGCAGTTGCGGCAGTGACCGCAGGTGATGTGACCTTCACCGGAGACCCGATCGCCGATGGCGAAGCCGCGCACCTCCTGACCGATGGCGACCACTTCGCCGACATATTCATGGCCGACCACCATGGGCACCGGAATGGTCTTCTGGGACCACTCGTCCCAGTTGTAGATATGGATATCGGTACCGCAGATGGCGGTTTTGCGGATCTTGATCAGCAGGTCATTGTGGCCGAGCTCGGGGGCCGGCACGTCCGTCATCCAGATGCCGACTTCTTTGTGCAGTTTGGAGAGCGCTTTCATGGTTGTTCCTTCATGCCAGTCAATTACGATGAATGCATAAAAAAGGGGCTGCAGCCCCTTGATTCAAATCAGATAACGCCGAGTTCACGGCCGATGCGGATGAAGGCGTCGATCGCCTTGTCCAGCTGCTCGCGGGTGTGGGCGGCAGACATCTGGGTGCGAATGCGCGCCTGACCCTTGGGCACGACCGGGAAGGAGAAGCCCACCACATAGATGCCGGCAGCCAGCATGCGGCTCGCCATTTCGGAGGCGAGCTTGGCATCCCCCAGCATCACCGGAATGATGGCGTGATCGGCACCCGCCAGGGTGAAGCCAGCGGCGCTCATCCGCTCGCGGAAGTAGCGGCTGTTCTCTTTCAGGCGGGCGCGCAGATCGTGCCCCTCGGCCAGCATGTCGATCACCTTGATGGTGGCAGCGACGATGGAGGGGGCCAGCGAGTTGGAGAAGAGGTAGGGGCGGGAGCGCTGACGCAGCCAGTCTATCACCTCTTTCTTGCCGGAGGTGTAGCCACCGGAGGCACCGCCGAGCGCCTTGCCCAGGGTGCCGGTGATGATGTCGACCCGATCCAGCACACCACAATATTCATGGGTGCCGCGGCCGTTCTCGCCGATAAAGCCGACGGCGTGGGAGTCATCCACCATCACCAACGCATCGTATTTGTCCGCCAGATCGCAGATGGATTTGAGGTCGGCGATGACGCCATCCATGGAGAAGACGCCATCGGTGGCGATCAGCTTGAAGCGGGCGCCATCGGCATCTGCCTGTTTGAGCTGGGCTTCCAGCTCGGCCATGTCGTTGTTGGCGTAGCGATAGCGCTTGGCCTTGCACAGTCGTACGCCGTCGATGATGGAGGCGTGGTTGAGGGCATCGGAGATGATGGCATCTTCGGCGCCGAACAGGGTCTCGAACAGGCCGCCGTTGGCATCGAAGCAGGAGGAGTAGAGGATGGTGTCCTCGGTGCCGAGGAAGGCGGACATCTTCTGCTCCAGCGCTTTGTGCTGGTCCTGGGTGCCACAGATAAAGCGCACCGAGGCCATGCCGAAGCCGTGGCTGTCGAGCCCCTGATGGGCGGCGGCGATCAGATCCGGATGATTGGCTAGCCCCAGATAGTTGTTGGCACAGAAGTTCAGTACCTGCTCACCGCCGACGGCGATGCTGGCCTGCTGGGCGGAGGTGATGATGCGCTCCTGCTTGTACAACCCATCAGCTTGCACCTGGTTCAGTTGCTCGGTCAGGTGACGATAGAATCCGTTAGACATCCTCGATCCTTATTGGCTATTTCAGTTGCGTAGCAACAGAGGGCAACATTTTACTGCAATCTGTTGCGGTAAATTCAAATGATTGTGCTGACATTCAGCAAATGTGAAACAGATCTCACCCTGCTGGTTGGGCCAGCTGGCGGTAGTGTTGCTCCAGCTGCTGGATCTGTCCGGCCACCAGGGGTTGCACATAAGGGCGCAGCAGGAACAGCACCTTCAAGACGCCCTGATAGAGCAGCGGTTTGGTGATGCGGGTGTTTGGAGCCTGAGCTATCTGGAACGGGATCCAGCAGGTCACCACCATCTTGATGGTCTGGCCCAGATCCGGCAGGTCATCATCGCTGACATCTATGATGCCCCCTTCGCGCAGGCTCCTGAGCAGCGCGACCACGGAGGAGCGCATCTGCTCCTGGGCCTTGAGGTACTTCTGCTGCAGTGGCTCGTCGCGGCTCAGGATGTCCGGCAGGTTGGCGTAGAAGAAGCGGAACTGCCACATCAGATAGAAGATGGCATCCAGATAGCCCATCAGATCTTGCAGGGTGATTTCACGGTTACGGGTGGGGACGAAGCTCTCGCTCAGGTGGCGGGCATACTGGTCGAAGATGGAGTGGATGATGTCTTCTTTATTGCGGAAGTGGTAATAGAGGTTGCCCGGGCTGATGCCCATGTGTGCCGCAATATGGTTGGTGGTGATGTTGCGTTCACCCTGATCGTTGAACAGCTCGGTTGCGCTGTGAATGATCCTGTCTCTGGTTTTCATCACTCATTTCTCCAACAGGTTCCGCTCGGGGCAGCTTTGATCAAGGTCGAATCCCCAGGCGGCCCGTGATAAACTTTTCAGCAATTTCAAATTGGCTCACTATACACAGCTTTAACAAGCAGTCACATGTAGCCATTAACGTACGAGAGGCAAACTCCA
Source organism: Aeromonas veronii (assembly GCA_041319085.1). Taxonomy (NCBI): domain Bacteria; kingdom Pseudomonadati; phylum Pseudomonadota; class Gammaproteobacteria; order Aeromonadales; family Aeromonadaceae; genus Aeromonas; species Aeromonas veronii. The sequence continues at coordinate 71,966 of CP101033.1, forward strand.
TGATCGTAGTAACTGGCGGTGCTGGCTTTATCGGCAGCAATCTGGTCAAGCAGCTGAACGCTCAAGGACGGACCGATATCGTGGTCATTGATGACCTGACCGATGGCACCAAGTTCGTCAACCTGGTCGATCTGACCATCGCTGACTACATGGACAAAGACGAGTTCCAGGCACGGATCGTCTCCGGTGACGAGTTTGAAGAGTGGGACAACGGCATCGAGGTGATCTTCCACGAAGGCGCCTGCTCTGCGACCACCGAGTGGAACGGCAAGTTCATCATGGAGGTCAACTACGAGTACTCCAAGGATCTGTTCCACTACTGCATCGAGCGCGAAATTCCGTTTATCTACGCCTCTTCTGCCGCCACTTACGGTGGCCGCAACGACAACTTCATCGAAGATCCCAAGTTCGAACAGCCGCTCAACGTCTACGGCTACTCCAAGCAGCTGTTCGACCAGTACGTGCGCCGCTGGATGCCGGAGATCAACTCTCAGGTAGTCGGCCTCAAGTACTTCAACGTCTACGGCCCGCGCGAGCAGCATAAAGGCTCTATGGCTTCCGTCGCCTTCCACCTCAATACCCAGGTGAAGAAGGGCGAGAATCCCAAGTTGTTCGAAGGCTGCGATGGTTTCCCGAACGGTGGCCAGATGCGCGATTTCATCTATGTGGATGACGTCTGCAAGGTCAACCTCTGGTTCTGGCAGAACCCGCAGCACTCCGGCATCTTCAACTGCGGTACCGGCCGGGCCGAGCCGTTCCAGAACGTGGCCGAGGCGGTGATCAAGCATCATCAGAAGGGTGCCATCGAGTACATTCCCTTCCCGGATCACCTCAAGGGTCGCTACCAGAGCTTCACCCAGGCCGACATGACCAAGCTGCGCAGCGTAGGCTATGACGCCGAGTTTAAAACCGTTGCCGAAGGGGTTGCGGATTATATGGCCTGGCTCAACCGCTAACGGGTGAGCACAACGCGGCAGTTTGAGCGCAAAACCGGAGGTGGGTACTCGCCTGCTTCCGGTTTCTGGTGTCTGTCGCTGCTTGCCGTTCCTCTCTTCTCTACCGGGTAACCGCGCGATGAATATATTGATGGCACTCTCCCAGCTCGAAGTCACGGGCGCCGAGGTTTATGCCACCACGGTCGGTAATGAACTGACCCGGCGTGGTCACAACGTCTTTTATGTGTCAGACACCCTGACCAAACCGACGCTTGGCCCCGTCTTTCGGCTTCGCTTCAACAAGCGCAGTATCCTGCGCCGCTTTTGGCACGTATTCTATCTTATCTACCTCATCAAGAAGCATCATATCCAGTTGGTACACGCTCACTCCCGCGCCTCCGGCTGGAGCAGTTATGTGGCCTGCAAGCTGACGAGCACCCCGATGATCACTACGGTGCATGGTCGCCAGCCGGTGCACGCCTCGCGCAAGGCGTTCCATGCACTCGGCTATCGGGCGGTTGCCGTCTGCGAGGATATTGCCCACCAGATCATCGACAACCTTGGGGTGGATCCTGCCATGGTGCAGGTGCTGCGCAACGGTATCGAAACCGACAAATTTCAGCCCGTGTCGGCACCGGATAACCCCAAGCCGGTGATCGCCATCATTGGTCGTCTGAGTGGCCCCAAGGGGGAGCTCTGCTACCGCCTGCTCGACGAAGTGCTCGATCTGGATGCCTGTCGAGTGCGGATTGTCAGCGGCACCAAGGTGCCGGAGCGCTTTGCCCGTTTCGACGATCGCGCCGAGTTTGTCGGTTATGTGGATGATGTCCCCGCGCTGCTGGCGCAATGCGATCTGGTGATCGGTGCCGGTCGGGTGGCGATGGAAGCCCTGCTCTGCGGTCGCCCCGCCTTTGCCATCGGTGAAGCCAGGGCCATCGGTCTGGTGACTGAACAGAATCTGGAGGAGGCGCTGGCCAGCAACTTCGGCGATATTGGTCCCAAGGATCTGGCTATCGACTTTGCTTCGCTGAAAGTTGAGGTAGAGTCCGCGCTCGCGAGCAAGGTGGTGCCGGAAGCCATTCGCCAGCGCATTCAGGATGAGTATGGCTTGCAAGGGGTGGTCTCTGGTCTCGAGTCCATCTATCAGGATGCGGTAGTCGACACCCTGCGCCGCGAGATGCCCGTCATCATGTACCACCGTTTTATCGAACAGGATAGCGAGAAAGGGGTGCATGGTACCTGGATGCCGATCACCATGTTCGAGAAGCATCTGCGCCTGATGAAGTGGCTAGGCTATGAAACCCTGACTTTCCGCGATTTGGCGGACAAAGGCTTTATCCACCGTCTGCAATACGGCAAGAAGTACCTGATGATCACTGCCGATGACGGCTATCAGGACAACCTGACCCGCATGCTGCCATTGCTGGAAAAATATGGTTACCAAGCCGTGGTGTACGTGGTCACCGGTGAAGGCTATAACCGTTGGGATGTGGAGCATCCGACCAATCCGGATACCAAGATTTCATTGATGAGTGGTGAGCAGGTCAAGGCGCTGGCCGCCAGCGGCCATGTGGAAATTGGTGGGCATACCCTGACCCATCCCCGCTTGAGTCAGCTCACACCCGAGCAACAAGCCCATGAAATTCAGGAGAATAAATGCCAACTGGAGACCCTGCTTGGCCATCCGCTGCTCTCGTTTGCCTACCCTTACGGAGATATGAACGAGAGTGCCAAGGAGCAGGCTATCGCCGCCGGGTATCGTTTTGCCGTCGCTACCAATAGCGGCCCCAAAGCAATGCACCAGGACCCTTTCCAGATCCGTCGGATCGCTATTTTCCCTCGCACAGATGCGTTCGGGTTATGGCGCAAAATTCGTGGGAATTATGTTTTTAGAAAGTGAGAAAATGATAATGCTCTTATTTAAGAAAGAGGGACTTGTTCCTCTTATAGTACAAACATCAGCATTTTTATTTGGTGCGCTGGCCCTTGCTATTCCAAGTGGGTATTCGTATGGGCCAGCGTTGTTGGCATTCGTAAGCCTGTTTGTATTTTGGAAGAAAGAATATATTTCAGCCATGGAGAAAGAGCATAAAATAATTGCAGCATTACTTTTATCATATTTCGTACTTTTTTTAATATCGGTTATTGTCGATGGTAGTTCAATTAGCCAATTAGATAGGCCAAGCCGAGCATTAATGGCTGCACTGGTAATGCCTACACTTGCTAAACATAAAGTTAAGTTGGAAGTTTTGCTTAGTGGGTTTGCGTGTGGTGCATTAATAGCTGCTTGCGTCGCAATTTATGATAAATTCTATCTCGGGTATGAACGAGCATTCGACTTTTATTCAATGCCTATACAGTCCGGAAACATTAGTATGTCTCTCGGTCTTTTTTGTTTATGCGGCTATTTTTGGTGTCGCGCTAATAATAATAGATATTTCTCTTACCTGTATATGTTAGGTGCAGTTTCTGGTTTGACTGGGAGCTTCTTATCGGGGACAAGAGGCGGTTGGATATTGCTTCCAGTTGTGATTGTTTCGATATTAATGATGTATAGAAAAGTTATTACAAATAATGAGAGGAAGGGGTTGTTGTTTTTGCTTGCAATTATTGTGACGATGGTGCTTACACCTCAAACAGGTATGTTGAAAAGGTTTGATGCTGCGAAAGTTGATATAGAACAGTACATCGATGGTACTAATTTGAATACGTCACTTGGCATCCGTTTTCAATTGTGGGGAAGCGCTTTTGATTCATTTAAGGAGAAGCCATTTTTTGGGTGGGGTCAAAATGGTTTACGTGATTCACAGAAACAACAATTAAAAGAAAATAAAATTTCCGAGTTTATATATAACTTTAACTATCATGCCCATAACCAATATCTTGAAGCGATGGCAAAGCGCGGAGTTGTAGGGTTATTGGTGCTGCTTGCTATGTTATGTATTCCAATTCTTTTAGTGAAGAAAAAAATACCTATTATGGATCCTGCATCGGATGCATATTGTGGATGTGTGCTTGTGATTGTTACGTGTTTGACTACTGCAGATTATAATCTTAGTCAGGCATATTTTGCACATAATTCAGGCATAACATTTTTTGTCTTCTCTTTAGTATTGGCGCTATCCGTTTCAATTAATAATGAGAATCAACAATGAAGATATATGTTGTTAGTCTGGAACGTTCCAGTGAGCGTAGGGAAGGAATCACAAAGCATTTGTCTGGTTTAGGCATTGCATTTGAGTTTTTCTCCGCGGTAGATGGTCGCGTAGAAGAAACTCCAGGATATGATGATGAGCAAAGAATAAAAGAGAAGGGTCACTCACTAACTCTGGGTGAAAGAGGCTGTTTTTCAAGTCATAGAGCATTGTGGGCAAAGTGTGTTTTATTAAAAGAGCCAATATTAATTTTAGAGGATGATGTAGATTTTTCTGATTCGTTTTTAAATTGTGTCAAAGACCTCGATGATATATTATCGCATTATCGTTATGTGCGATTAGGGCGAGGACCACTAAAAAAGATGCCAATGTTTGGCGCATATTATTCTATGCAACATCTTAATGGAGTAGAGGGGCACTCACTCGTCAAGTATTTGAGAGGGCCGAGTTGCTGTCATGGATACGCGCTGTCGCCTACAGCTGCGGAAAAATTTCTCAGTTACTCAGAGTCATGGTGGTGGCCAGTGGATGACTATATGGATAGTGAATATATTCATGGTGTTTGTGACTATGGTATTGAGCCACCGATCGTATTGCAAACAGACCTGCCATCTGAAATTGGATATTCTGAACGAGAAAATAAAGGAAAACGCTCTCTATTTTCGAGAGCGAGAAAGGAGGTGTTTCGTTTTCGCGGCGATTTATTAAGCTATTTATTCAATCTTGTTATCTATATTAAGAATTCGCGGCGTTGATTGTTTTTTAACTAAAAATGGTGATTTTAATATAAATCACCATTTTTATAGAGCCATAAAAGTAGTGATTGTTTTTTTGTTGGAGAACGCTTTATATAATTCGCCATTTATAATAGCACGGTAGTAATCCATATCAGAAATAGCCAGAGCTAGTTTATGAGGATCATCTAAAGGAACTAAATATTTTTCTATATCAGAGGTGATGATCTCCGCGGGCCCAGACGGACAATCCACACTGATAACCGGTGTGTGGCAGATAAGCGCTTCAATAAGCACTGTTGGCAGCCCTTCAGCATCGGATGTCAGGATAAGTGCTTGGGCTGCTTTGATATAGGGATAGGGATTCTTCTGAAAGTCGATGATCTTCACCTTGTTGGCAAGGCTCATCTCCGCGATCATGGCTTCAATGTGAGGACGCCGCTCCCCTTTGCCCATCAGGACGAGTGGTGTAGCAACGCCGCTTAGCTGATATGCCTGCAAGAGGCGATCGTGGCGTTTTCGCTCTTCGAAGGTGCCGACATGGATAAAATACTTGTCGAATGGCTTGCTGAAAGGCTCATTGGCCAACGCCTGAATTTTCTCGATATCAAACGGATTGTAGATAACCTGACACGATTTTGGTGTGGCTTTTACATTTTGTAAAATGTCGTCCGCGATGCCACGAGATACGCAGATCAGTTTCTTGCCATTATAGAAACGCTTGAATTTTTTATATCCTTTGGCATTGTCTTTGGCAAAGCCGGTGACATTTCCGTGGATCCAGTAATAAACATTCAGTGTATCAGGCAGGTGTCTCGTAATTTTGTCACATGAGCATGAGATAATTACGTCAGGCGAGATCTCTTTGACTTTTTTCAAGATCAAAGATGCTTGTATTTTTTCAACCGCAACATTGGATATGGCTTTAGTCAGTTTTGTGACAATGCCAAGATTAATCGGGTGAATGTTGTCAGGTAGCGTATGGTCTATTTTTTCCCGCAAGGTAAACAAGGTTACATCGGCGCCGGCATCTTTTAGCAAGGATGCGGTATTCAGCAGAACCTTTTCTGCACCACCACCATACAAGTCTTCAACAATGAATAAAAACTTTTTAACTGGTGGGGTCATAACTGCTCCGCAGGTCTCATAAGTTACTGGAAAATCTATTAAAAATGTGAATCATAAACGAGCAAAATCAGGTGGCAACTGTTAAAGTCGTTAGCAATTTTTTCAATAGGTGTGGATCAATGATTGGTCTTAGTGGGCGCTACCATAACGCATTATTCGCTGCCTGTATATTTGCCGGGCTGCTGCTATCCTGGTTGTTTTCTGTTAATCAGCTCCTCACTGGCGATCAGACCCAGATGCTCTACAAGGGTTACCTTGGTGCTTATGAGGGGGTCTGGCTCAGCTATGGCAATGCGGCGAGTGCGGTGGGCAATGTGCCGGGGAGTCTGTCGGCCTGGTTGATTGGGGGGCCCTTGCTGCTGTGGGATTCACCTTATGCGCCCATGGTGCTGCTGCTGGCGATGCGGTTGGTCGGTTTCCTGCTATTTGATGCGGTGATCCGCCAGGTGTTTGCTGATCCCGTATCGAAGGGCAATGCGCGGTTGCTGTTTCTGGTGCTCTGCTGGCTCAACCCCTGGTTCCAGTACGAGAGTCTGCTCTACAACCCCTCTTATCTGTTCCTCTTCTCGGCCATGCATTGCTGGTCGGCTTGGCATATGCGGGAGAGGGCCTCCTTCTGGCACACGATTGTTCACCTGCTGGCGATCGGTATGGCGATGCAACTGCACTACTCCTGGCCGTTGCTGGCGGTCATCTCCACCTACCTCTTCTGGCGCCGCATTCTCAAGGTGAGCTGGAGCGGAGTGGTGGTGGCGACCCTGTTGATCGGTGCATCTTTGATCCCCTATGCCATGGAGGTGATGAGCAACAGCCAGATCACCCAGAATGTCGATCCCGAAGCGCGTCAGCGTTATATCGGCTGGGGGCTGGTGCATGTCTATCCGGTGCTGAAATCAGTGCTCTACTGGCTGCGGTATGGCTCCTGGCTGTTTGCCAGCAAGCTGGTCAATGACACCCAGTTCATCTGGCTGGCGGGTCATGAATACTTGCAGATGGTGGCGGTCTGGCTGTGGCGGGTGGTGATCTACGGGGTGGGCGCGGCGACTGTGCTGCTGGCGACCAAGGCCAACTGGCAGTTGTGGCGTGAACTCAAACAGCGTCTGCTGCGCAGCGACTCTGCGCCAGTGGACGGCGAAAGCTGGCTCGGTCTCTATGCGCTGGCGGCAGTGTTGGCGGTGCTGGCGAGTGCAGCGCTCTCGCCGATCATCTTCAACTACTGGCATCTGATGCTGATTTTCCCCTACGCCCTGTTCCCGATCCTGTTGTTGCTGGTGCGCTGGAGCTGTCGTTACCCGCAGTGGGTTGGCAAGGGGCTGCTGGCGGCCGCCGTGTTCTGCACCGCGGTGAACCTGATTGCGGCGTGCGACAGCGTCAAGTTCTCCTATCAGGCGGACTACAAAACCCAGGTGCTGGAGTATCTGCAAGAGATGCAGTTGCAACCCAAGTAACGGGACTGTGCGGTCAGACGAAGGGAGGTGTTATGCCTCCCTTTGCTATTTCCGATGCGTCCGTGCTGGTGGGAGTCACGTCCACCATGGCTTTCGCCAGGCATTCGGTCTGACGCCCGCCGAATTTCGTGTCCAGATGCAATCTTTTACAAGCCCCCAGCTGATCCGCCATGCTGGATCTCCGTCGTTAAAGCGAGAGTTGTTATGCTGACCAGTCTGTTCGTTACCCTCGGCCTGATGCACCTGATTGCACTGGCCAGCCCCGGCCCCGATTTCGCCCTGATCCTGCGCACCAGCCTGCACCGGCCGACCGCCCTTGGTGCGGCGCTGGGCATCTCGCTGGCGATCATGGTGCACGCCACCCTGAGCCTGACCGGGATCAGCATGCTGATCGCCAGCCACCCGCTGCTCTTTATGGTGATCAAGTGCTGCGGCGCCCTCTATCTGGGCTGGTTGGGGTGGGGCGCCCTGATGGCGGCTCGCCAGCAGAGCAGTGCCGTGATGGCCAGCGCCGCCAACGAGCTGCGCGGCTGGGGCAGGGGCGTGCGCACTGGCCTTGCCACCAACCTGCTTAACCCCAAGGCGCTGGTGTTCTTTATCGGTCTGCTGGCCGCCATGGTGACGCCAGAGGTGGACGGGATGACCCGCAGCCTGCTGGTGGGCGAGCTCTTTATCATCTCCCTCTGCTGGTTCGGGCTGCTGGCGTGGAGCCTCTCCACCGATCGCGCCCAGCGCCTGTTGCTGCGGGTGCAGCGGCCGCTCAATCTGGTGACCGGCGTACTGTTTGCGGTGGTCAGCCTCTCCATTCTGGTGAGCATGGGGGCCGAGCTGGTGGCCTGATGAGTCGGCGCATGAGTCTATACTCCAGCAAGGTTTACCTGTCAGGAGTATCCGGCTATGCGTCTACTGCCTCTTTGCTGGTGGTGGGGGATGGCCCCGGCGCTGGCGGCGTGCAACCAGCAGAACGCCCAGCGCACCCCATTTAGCCAGATTAAACAACGATCGCCTCGCCAGATCGCCGTTCTCACCCTTGTCTCCCCTCCCCTGTACACCTGTACAAAAGTGCCGCAATTGTGACAACTTGGATGTGGGCTGAACAATCTTGATCTGTCCCTTGTGGGGCGGTAGTGAATAGGTTATTTCTCTGTGACATTGGCGGCATCCGGCACGGGGTCTCCAGCCATGTGGTGCGAAATCCACAGCAAAAACAAACAGTAAAATGCAGGAGCAAATATGAACAAGGTCGTGATGGTTGCCGTGGCTGCGGCCCTGCTGGGTGGCTGCGCCGTCAAAAATCAGGTCTCCTACAGCTTGCAGTCACTGCAAACTGTCCCCTTCAGCGCCTTCCAGCCGAGCGAGAGCAACCCCAACCAGCGCGTCTACAAGGAGCCGGGCGTTGATCTGCGCCAGTACAATGAGGTGCTGCTCGATCCGCTGCAGTTTATCCGGCAGGAGAATGGCCAGTGGTATCTGCTGACCGCCAACGAACAGAGCCAGATTGGCCGCTACTACCACGACAAATTCCAGAGCGAGCTGGTCAAGCATGGCGTCAAGATCGCCACCGCCCCCGGCCCGAAGGTGATGCGGATCCAGGCTGCCGTCACCAACTTCGACCTGACCCGCCCCGACCCCAAACTGCGTGACTTGCTGCCCGCCAAGATCGCCATCAACGTCACCCGCGAAGTGATCGGCAAGGAGCCCTACCTGCTCAAGGTGGGCAGCATGGCCCAGTTGCTCGACTCCCAGAGCGGCAAGTTGCTGGTGCGGGTGATGGATGCCCGCGAGAGCCCGGACAGCACCCACAAGGATGAACCCATCACCGCCGAGGAGATGGAGAAGATGATCGACCAGTGGGCGGCCAATCGCGCCAAACAGCTGGCGGACAATCTGGGGCGCTGACCCGGCCCGGAAACGACAAAGCCTGCCATGAGGCAGGCTTTATCGTCTCTGAAGGGCGGCTTATTGCAGATTGAGCCCGCCCAGATAGTCGCGCTTGCCGAGATCGACCCCGGCGCTGCGCAGCAGGGCATAGGTCATGGTGAGGTGGAAGTAGAAGTTGGGGATGCCGTACTCATGGACGCAGGTATGACCATCCATCCCCTTACCACCCGCCCAGTGGGGCACGTAGCGGCCGCTGGCATACTGGCTGTAGTCAGCGTCCAGCTTGCCTTGCAGATAGCTGATGGTCTTGCCGATATGGGCGCGCAGATCCGCGATGGTTTTGGGCTCATCGCCCATGGCCGGCAGCTCGCTGTGGCTGGCGGTAGCCACCACGGCGCGGGCTGAATCGCAGCAGATCAGCACCTGCTTGCTAAGGGGCAGCATGTCGACGATCAGCCGATCGCCAAAGAAGTTCTCCACGTTGAACTGCTTCGCCTCGGCATGGGCTACGGCCTTGGCCAGGCAGTGGTCGAGGTTGGTCAGCATCTTGATAAACTGGGCGGTAATGTCGCGATTCATGAACACTCTCCATCTTGTTGAAATAGCGGCCCGCTTGCGCGGCCACAGTGAATGAGACTGGCAAATCGGCCACCAATATACCCCATCCCCTGTCAGCTTAGCGCCCGTCGCGACGAAAAGGGTAGGGGAGAGGCACTGCGCGCGACAACCGCTGGCCAAGGGGCCATGCTCGCTTTTTGAACCTGCGAGTCCCTTATCGCCCCTTTTTTGATCTGTGACATAAATCACCTTTTTTCAGGGGCGTAGGCTGAATGCCGTTGTCCTGGACACGCGCCTGCGTATTAGCCAGGACACCAGAAAAGGAGAATGAGATGAAGATCTATGACCGTAACCGCAATGTGCTGAACCAAGGTCAGCGCGTGATGATTGCCGCCACTGGCGCCGTCGATTTTCTGAAAGAGGCCCACACCGACAATATGACCCCCTATCAGGCGGAGCATGAGAAGTGCGTGCTGCTGGCAAACTCCGGAGAGCGTTACGCCCCCATCGAGTTGATTAGACTAGGCTGATCCCTTTCCCTGTCACCCTACTCTTTACAATTCACCCGGCCGCCGCGCCCCAGCTGGCGGCCGGGTTTCTGATTTCCCCTACCTGTTCCACTCGTCTAACGCATCGCTGCAAGCCGCTTTGAGCCATCGTGTAGGTTCGATTAGCGAAGCGTAATCGGACGATCGCGTAATCGAACAATCGTGTAATGGAACAACCGCACCATCACGACCCGCAAGCAGATCGAAGTGAGGCAAGGCTATGCTTGGCTTTTCGGTCTCAACGAGGTGAAAAGGATGGCCAATTGGCGGCGGGCATGGTGGCCCGGAGGAACCTGGTTCTTTACCGTCAACCTGCTGGAGAGGCGCAACAACCGGTTGCTGGTGGAGCAGATCGACCTGCTGCGCAATAGCGTTGCCAAGGTGCAACAGGCTCACCCCTTCGCCATTCACGCATGGGTGGTGTTGCCCGACCATCTCCACTGCATTCTCTCATTACCGGAGGGGGACACCGATTTCCCCCTGCGTTGGCGGCTGATCAAAAGCCACTTTTCCCGCGCCTTGCCGGTGAACGAGCGGCGCAGCCAGACCCGGTTACGCCACGGGGAGCGGGGCATCTGGCAGCGCCATTATTGGGAACATCTGATCCGGGATGAGCAGGATTACCGCCGCCATATGGATTACGTCCATATCAACCCGCTCAAGCATGGTCATGTCACCCGGGTGGCCGATTGGCCGTATTCCACCTTCCATCGTTACGTGGCGAATGGCGTCTATCCACCGGATTGGTGCGGATCGGTGGATGGGGCGTTGGGGGGATTGGAGTAAATACCTAAAAGGGTTGTTCCGTTGTAAGTGACCGATAACGCGAACGTCTTACGCGATCGTCCGATTACGCTTCGCTAATCGAACCTACGGCCCTTCAATTAAAGAAAACGGCGTAGCTTCACCAGCTACGCCATCTACTAAAAGATCGATGTCACAGATTTTATGTAAATATATCATAAGATTAGGCGTATTTTTGTTACATTAACAATCCGAAATTAAAACTATTTTTGCCGATGGGAGTGAGAGTGGGGATATTAGAGGATATATGGAGTTCAATTAAAGGTAATGCCAGAATAAGGGTTAAAGACCCTATAATTGGCACCTTTATTTTCTCTTGGTGTATATGTAACTGGGATAAGTTGGCAACCCTATTTTTAGGAACAGCCTCAATTGATGAAAGAATAAAATACATGGTTGATACCATGCAAATCACAAATCTACTTTATGATGTAGATCTGATAACCCTTCCATTAATGCTGACACTATTATATCTGTTTGTATTTCCACATTTATCACTATGGGTAAAACAAAAACAGAATGCCGTTATTTTATCACAGCACAAGCAAGCTATAGAATTGGATATTAACCAGGCAAAGGCTCAGAAACAACTTAACAAAGTCAGGCTTAGAGCAAATCCTGAAAAAGAGTTTCTTACTCAAGAAATTGAAATGGATCTTCAAGAGGAGATGCGGAAAAGTGAACGCCGTAACAAGATAATGGAATATATCGATTTAAAGACAAAAAACAAACGTGCAGAGTTGGAAATAAAAAGTTCTCAGGCAGAGAAGTTACGTGTCGAGCTTGAAGTGAAAAAACGACAAGAGGGCACAGAAAAAATGAAATTTGAAAGGCAAGCCGCAATTCATAGGGCAACGTTAGCTTCAAATCGCTTTCCTATCTTGTATCAATGGATGAATTTGCTTTCAAATAGTATCCAACAAGATGGCGTGACCATGAGCCTGAGTGGATTAACTAACACTATCGCTGCCATGTTTGGGTATGACACCATAGATATGCTGATCAATGATAAAAATTTCAACAACTCAAAGTTAGATGAAATAAAATTCATCTATCACGATTCAGTATATTTGGCTGATAAGCTTAGCAATATAGCAAGCGCTGAAAATGACAATGAAGAAATAATATCTGGAGAGTTACTTTTTGATCATGTTCAGATGATATTGGAGGGTTTCAACATAGATTTGTTATCTGCTGATGAATTAGCGGAAAAGATATGTGATATGGTCAATGAAACAAGTTATGAAATTCTTAATAGTGAGGAGTTATCAGGCCCAATGGCTGAGACTGACACTATATTTGATGACCTAGAGGTAGCCGTCGATAGTTTTAAATTTAATGACGAATTTGAAGTCTCAATGAGTGGTTATGCTAGTGGTCATCATCGAAAAGAAGATGATGTTATCGGTCGAGAATTGTCAGTTAATATAATCGCTAGTTGTACACCACAGATAGGTAGATTCGGTTTGTCAGATTACAAATTAACTATTAGTGGTTCGCCTAGAGATTATGAGTGAGTTAGCAGCTTTGGATTTTTCTTATAAATAAAAATTATTGCATAATAAAGCTATGATATATAAACCAACCCGGCCTAAGCCGGGTTGGTTTTATCAAAAGGCAGGAAAAATCAAAGCACTTCCAATCTGGCATACGCCGTCACCAGCCACTTGGCGCCGACGTCGTCGAACTGGATCTGCACCCGGCTCTGCTGGCCGACCCCTTCGAAGTTGAGTACTACCCCTTCGCCGAATTTTGGATGGAGCACCCGCTGGCCGAGTTTGATGCCGCTGGCGTCGAAGCTCTGCTGCACCTCGTTCTGGCTAAAGCGGCCGTACTGGGTGGGGCGGCTGACCTGAGTGCGCAGCCGGATCTCTTCCAGACACTCGGCGGGCATCTCGCGGATAAAGCGGCTCGGTTTGTGGAACATCTCGCGGCCGTAGATGCGGCGGCTCTCGGCATAACAGATGTAGAGCTTCTCCATGGCGCGGGTCATGCCGACGTAACAGAGACGCCGCTCTTCTTCGAGGCGGCCCGACTCCTCGGTGGATTGCTGGCTGGGGAACATCCCTTCTTCGACGCCGACCAGCAGCACCAGCGGGAACTCCAAGCCCTTGGCGCTGTGCAATGTCATCAGCTGCACTGCGTCAGCATATTCGTCCGCCTGATTCTCGCCGGATTCCAGCGCCGCGTGGGCGAGGAAGGCGGAGAGATCGCTCATATCTTCCAGCTCGTCCGGGCGCTGGTATTGGCGGCAGGCGGTGACCAGTTCGTCCAGGTTCTCTACCCGCGCCTGGGATTTCTCGCCCTTTTCCGCCAGATACATCGCCTTGAGGCCGGAGTGCTGGATGGCGATATCCGCCTGCTGGTGCAGCGGCAGCATGGCGACCTGCTCCTCCAGCGCGTCGATCAGCTCGACAAAGCCGCGCACCGCGTTGCCGGCGCGACCGGTCAGCACCTTGTCATTGAGCAGCGCCTTGGCCGATTGCCACAGGTTAAGCCCCTGATCGCGGGCGTTGCCGCGCAGGATCTCGAGGGTGCGATCGCCGATGCCGCGGGTCGGGGTGTTGACCACCCGCTCGAAGCTGGCGTCGTCGCCACGGTTGTTGATCAGACGCAGGTAGGCCATGGCGTCTTTAATCTCTTGCCGCTCGAAGAAGCGCAGGCCGCCGTAGATGCGATAAGGCATGGCGTCCTGCATCAGCGCCTCTTCCAGCACCCGCGACTGGGCGTTGGAGCGATAGAGGATGGCGCAGTCGGCCAACAGGCCGCCTTTCTCTTTCCAATCCTTGAGGCGGCCGACCACAAAGCGCGCTTCGTCCACCTCGTTGAAGGCGGCGTAGAGCGAAATCGGCTCGCCTTCGGCCCCTTCGGTCCACAGCTCCTTGCCAAGGCGCTCGGCGTTGTTGGCGATGACGCTGTTGGCGGCCTTGAGGATATTGGCGGTGGAGCGGTAGTTCTGCTCCAGGCGGATGGTCTCGGCGCCCTGATAGTCGGTCAGGAAGCGCTGGATGTTCTCGATCTTGGCGCCGCGCCAGCCGTAGATGGACTGGTCATCGTCGCCGACGATCATCACCTTGCCGCTGTTGCCCGCCAGCATCCGCAGCCAGGCGTACTGGATGCCGTTGGTATCCTGAAACTCGTCCACCAGGATGTTCTGGAAGCGGTCGCGGTAGTGCTCGAGGATGTGCGGTTTGTTCAGCCACAGCTCGTGGGCGCGCAGCAACAGCTCGGCAAAGTCCACCAGACCGGAGCGATCGCAGGTCTCCTGATAGGTCTTGTAGATCTGCTGATAGGTGCGGGTGACGGGGTCGCCGTAGAGATCGATGTCGCCGGGGCGCAGCCCCTCGTCCTTCTTGCCGTTGATGTAGCTCATCACGGCGCGCGGGGCCCAGTGCTTCTCGTCGAGGTTGAGCGCCTTGATGACGCGGCGAATGAGGCGGTACTGGTCGTCGGAGTCGAGGATCTGGAAATCCTGCGGCAGGCCCGCATCCAGATGGTGGGCGCGCAGCAATCGGTGGGCGATACCGTGGAAGGTGCCGATCCACATGCCGCGCACGCCGTCGCCGATCACTTTCTCGACCCGGCCGCGCATCTCGGCCGCCGCCTTGTTGGTAAAGGTCACCGCGATGATGGAGAAGGGTGAACAGCGTTCCACCTGCATCAGCCAGGCAATACGGTGCACCAGTACCCGGGTCTTGCCCGAACCGGCACCGGCCAGCACCAGCAGGTTGCTACGGGGCGCCGCAACGGCATCTCTTTGCTTGTCGTTGAGCCCGTCGAGCAGGGTTGAAACGTCCATCACCACTCCTGTTTATTTATACAGGCTGCGATTATACGGCCATCCCCCTGTCAGACCAAATCCAAACTCGAGGGAGGGGCGAGATGGGCGCTCGCGAGGGCACCGGTGCGGCCATTTTGGGTCGGTTCAGCAAGCGGAGGGCGAGGAGGTTTCCAGCTGTAGCCAACCCTTACGCGCGCGGTTTGTCGGGATTTTGTGAGTCAGATCACGGGCTGGTAGGGGGGGCGGATGAATAAGAGCGGAAAACGGTTTACAGTAACTTGCTGAACAATAAGTAAAATGTCGTTTTGGTCTGTTGTTGGCAGCATAAAAAACCAAAAAGCAGCTGAAAAACAACTGCTTATAAGGTTATTTGCTTATAATTCAAACCGTTAACGCAAACGTTTTTCCCTTATCATTTGCTTGACCCGCATCGGGGCTGACTTAGAGTAAGCCTGCGTGCTAGATAGCCTGTTTTGACAGGTAAGCAAGTTTCCTCACTTAATGACAATCAAGGATACGATCGTGACTAAAGTGCTCAAGCTGGCCACCGTGGCCTCCCTCACTCTCGCTGCCCTCTCCGCTCAGGCTGCTTCCGAGCCAGCCGTCATTTATGACACCGCGGGCAAGTATGACAAATCATTCAACGAAGCCGTGTTCCGTAACGGCGTCGAGCTCTACAACAAGGACAAAGGGGTCAAGGTCAGAGAGTTTGAACCCCAGAACGAAGCCCAGCGCGAGCAGGGTCTGCGTCGTCTGGCCAGCCGTGGCAATGGCCCGATCGTGGCGGTCGGTTTCAACATGGGTTCTGCGGTAGAAAAGGTTGCGACCGAATTCCCGAAAACCCAGTTCACCATCATCGACATGGTGGTCGACAAGCCGAACGTCCAGTCCGTCATCTTCAAGGAGCATGAAGGTTCCTTCCTGGTGGGCGCACTGGCGGCCATCGCTTCCAAGAGCGCCAAGGTCGGCTTCGTGGGCGGTATGGATATCCCGTTGATCCGCAAATTCCAGTGCGGCTATGAGCAGGGTGCCAAGTACGTCAATCCGAAGATCGAAGTGTTCCAGAACATGGCGGGCTCTACCCCGGCTGCGTTTGCTGACCCGGCCAAAGGCGCCGAGCTGGCCAAATCCCAGTTCGCCAAGGGCGCTGACGTGGTTTATGCCGCCGCAGGTGGCACCGGTATCGGTGTCTATCAGGCCGCCAAGGACAGTGGCAAGTTCGCCATCGGCGTAGACTCCAACCAGAACCACCTGCAGCCGGGCACCATGCTGACCTCCATGGTCAAGTCTGTGGGTATGGCCGCCTATCAAACCTGGGATGACGCGGCCAAAGGCGAGTGGAAGCCGGGTATCAAGAACCTGGGGCTGGCCGAGGGCGGAGTGGATTGGGCACTGGATGAGAACAATGCCAAGCTGATCACCCCGGAAATGAAAGCCAAGGTGGATGCCATCAAGGCTGACATCATCGCTGGCAAGGTCAAGGTTCATGACTACATGAGCGACAATACCTGCAAATACTAATTAGATAGTTGCTACGACTCTCAACGCACCACCGGCCCGCACGGGCCGGTTTTTAGTCTTATGTCATGACACGCAGGGCTGCATCATGGACCAGACAGATCGCTATGCCATCGAATTAAGCGGTATCGATAAGCGCTTTGGCGAAGTGTACGCCAACAAGCTGATCGACCTTAAGGTTCGCAAAGGCAGTATCCACGGCATTGTCGGCGAAAATGGCGCCGGCAAATCCACCCTGATGAGCATCATTTATGGTTTCTACCATGCCGATAAAGGCGAGATGCTGATCGATGGGAAACCGTTCAAACCCCATGGCTCACAAGATGCGATTGCCGCAGGGGTGGGCATGGTTCACCAGCACTTCATGCTGGTCAATAATTTCACTGTATTGGAAAACGTCATCCTCGGCGCTGAGAACGGCTGGCACCTTCAGCAGAGCGTGGCGTCAGCCGAAAAGATGCTGGGCGAACTGGCGCGGGATTATGGCCTCGACGTGCCGTTGCACGAGAAGGTCGAAGATCTGCCGGTTGGTTTGCAACAGCGGGTCGAGATCCTCAAGGCGCTCTATCGCGGCGCCCGCATCCTGATCCTCGACGAGCCGACCGGGGTGCTGACCCCGCAAGAGGCGGATCACCTGTTCGAGGTGCTGAAAAAGCTGCGCGATCAGGGGGCGACCATCATCCTTATCACCCACAAGCTGCGGGAGATCCTGGCCATTACCGATCAGGTCTCCATCATGCGCCGTGGCGAGATGGTGGCACACGTCGCCACCAAGGATACCGACAAGGAGCAGCTGGCCGAACTGATGGTGGGCCGCAAGGTGCGCCTCAAGGTCGACAAGGGGCCAACCCAACCCGGTGAAGCCAAGCTGAAGATCGAAGGGCTCAGCTACTTCGACGCCAGCAAGGTGGAGCGGGTCAAATCGGTCAGCTTCGAGGTGCGGGCCGGTGAAGTGGTCGGCATCGCCGGGGTCTCCGGCAACGGTCAGTCCGAACTGCTCAGCCTGCTTGGTGGCATCCTCAAGCCGAGCAAGGGTGGCTTCACCATCAGCAGCCGCAGCGGCGTGCACAAGGTGAGCGCGGAACAACCGGCCGATCCCGAGCTGGTGCGCAACTTCGGTCTCGGTCATGTGCCGGAAGATCGCCACAAGATGGGGCTGATCAACCGCTTCGAGGCGAAAGAGGCCTTCATTCTCGGTTATCACCGCCGCCCGCAATACAACAAGGGGTGGCTGCAGAACAAGGAGGCGATCCAGCAGGATTGTCAGGCCAAGATGGAGAAGTGGGACGTGCGCCCGCCCCATCCCGATCACAAGACCGCCAACTTCTCCGGTGGCAACCAGCAGAAGCTGGTGATCGCCCGTGAAGTGGAGCAGGACCCGGATGTGCTGTTGATCGGCCAGCCGACCCGCGGGGTCGACATCGGCGCCATCGAGTATATCCACCAGCAGATCATCGCCATGCGTGACAAGGGCAAGGCGGTGCTGCTGGTCTCGGTGGAGCTGGACGAGATCATGAGCCTCGCTGACCGGATTCTGGTCATTGCCGATGGTCGCATCGTCGGCGAGCTGGATGGTGCCAAGGCGGATGAGCGCACCATTGGTCTGATGATGGCGAATATCGTTCCCGATGAAGTGGCGGCCAGCCCGACACAAGGGGCGACGTCATGAGCATTACATCTATGTGTATCCAGTGTGGCCTGATGATGGTCAATACATCCGAGCCCGATGACGTTGCCAAGGAGGCCCACTGATGAGCCAAGTACGTATTCCTGCCTGGGTCTCCGTAGGCGTCTTGTCTGCGGTCAACATCCTGCTGGCCTTCCTGGTGTCGGCCATTCTGTTCTATTACCTCGACATCAACCCGGTCGATGCCGCCAAGATCATGTGGTACGGCGCGTTCGGCACCGGTGAAGGGGTCGGTTTCACCCTCTACTACGCAACCGGCTTTATCTTTACCGGTCTGTCGGTGGCGGTCGCCTTCCACGCCGGTCTGTTCAATATCGGTGGTGAAGGTCAGGCCTATATTGGTGGTCTCGGTGTCGGTCTGGTCTGTCTGACGCTCGGCGATGTGCTGCCGTTTGCCCTGCTGTTGCCGCTCGCCATCATTGCCGGTGGCCTGTTCGGTGCGGCCTGGGCCTTTATTCCGGCCTGGCTGCAAGCCAAGCGCGGCAGCCACATCGTGATCACCACCATCATGTTCAACTTCATCGCTGCCTCGCTGATGGCCTATCTGCTGGTGGAGGTGTTCAAGCCGCCCGGCTCGATGGCGACCGAGAGCAAGGTGTTTGCCGAAGCAAGCTGGCTGCCCAAGATGAGCGGGATGGCGAGCCTGTTCGGGATGGATATCCCCAACAGCCCCCTCAACATCAGCTTCTTCTGGGCGCTGATCTGTGCGGCGCTGGTGTGGGTCTTTATCTGGCACACCCGCTGGGGTTATGAGATCCGCTCGGTCGGCGCTAGCCAGAGTGCCTCCGCCTACGCCGGTATCTCCTATCCCAAGGTGGTGATCCTGGCGATGGTCATCTCCGGCATGCTGTCGGGCTTCTTTGCCCTCAACGTGCTGCAGGGGGAGCTGCACCAGATCAAGCTCAACTTCGTGGAAGGGTTCGGCTTCACCGGTATCGCGGTGGCGCTGATGGGGCGCAATCATCCGGTCGGCGTCATCATCGCCAGCCTGCTGTTCGGTTTCCTCTATCAGGGGGGCGCCGAGCTCAGCTTCGAGTTCGGTGTCGACCGCAACATCGTCGTGGTGTTGCAGGGTCTGGTGATCCTGTTCTGTGGCGCCCTTGAGCACATGATGCGTCCGCGCATCGAGCAGCTCTATCTGGCGTTTGCCAACCGCTCAGCCGCGCAAGCCAAGGGAGTCTGATCATGTTTGAAATTCTGATCCTGATGCTGGATGCGACCATTCGGACCGCACCACCGTTGATCCTGGCCGCCATGGCCGGCATGTTCTGCGAGCGCTCCGGGGTGGTCAACATCGCGCTGGAAGGCAAACTGCTGGCGGCGGCGTTCGCCAGTGGTGCGGCGGCGGCGGTCTCCGGTTCCGCCTGGGTGGGACTGGGTGCCGGGATTGCCATCTCGGTGCTGTTTGCCCTGATGCACGGCTTTGCCACCATCACCCACCGCGGTGATCAGGTGGTGAGCGGCATGGCCATCAACATTCTGGCGGCCGGTCTGACCGTGACGCTGGGCCGTTACTGGTTCGATCAGGGTGGCCAGACCCCGGCGCTCTCCGGTGATGCCCGTTTCGCCCCCATCGACTTCCCCTATGCCAAGGAGCTCTACGATGTGCCGGTGATTGGCCAGCTCTACAGCGAGCTGTTGAGCGGCCACTCCCTGCTGGAGTACGTGGCATTCGCCTGCGTGCCGCTGGCCTGGTGGGTGATGTTCCGTACCCGCTTCGGTCTGCGGCTGCGGGCGGTGGGCGAGGCACCGGCAGCGGTCGATACCGCCGGTATCTCGGTGGTGCGGATGCGCTACACCGCGCTCATCATCGGCGGCCTGCTGGCCGGTATCGGTGGCACCTATCTGGCGGTGGCCCAGACGGCCCAGTTCATCCCCAACATGAGTGCGGGCAAGGGCTTTATGGCACTGGCGGCGCTGGTGTTCGGCAAGTGGCGCCCCTGGAATGCCATGGCAGCCTGCCTGCTGTTCGGCTTCCTCGATGCGGTCGCCATCCGGTTGCAAGGGGTCAGCATCGGTGGCTTCGCCATTCCGGTGCAGGCCATCGAGGCACTGCCCTACATCCTGACCGTGTTCTTGCTGGCCGGCTTTATCGGCCGTGCGGTGGCACCCAAGGCGCTCGGCACCCCTTATGTGAAGGAGCGGGAGTAGCGTCCTTTAGCGCGACATTCCCGACCACACAGATAACAGCAGGCCCACTTCGGTGGGCCTGTTTTTTATGGATTGAGTGGCTGGTTACAGCAGGAAAATGGTCGCCAGCCCGAGGAAGATAAAGAAGCCGCCGGTGTCGGTGATGGCAGTGATCATCACGCTGGCCCCCACCGCCGGGTCGCGGCCGAGGCGGGTCATGGTCATGGGGATAATCACCCCCATCAGGGCGGCCACCAGCAGGTTGAGCATCATGGCCAGGGTCATCACGGCGCCGAGCGCCGCATCCTGATAGAGCAGATAGGTGGCAATGCCCATGGTGCCGCCCCACACCAACCCGTTGATAAAGGCGACCCCGAGTTCCCGCAGCAGCAGGAAGGAGAGGTTGCCCGCCTGAATGTGCTGCAGTGCCAGCGCCCGCACTATCATGGTGATGGTCTGGTTACCGGTGTTGCCGCCGATCCCGGCGACGATAGGCATCAGGGCTGCCAGCGCTACCAGCTGGGAGATGGTGTGCTCGAACATGCCGATCACCCGCGAGGCGACAAAGGCGGTGCAGAGGTTCAGCGCCAGCCAGGCCCAGCGGGTCTTGACCGCCTTGCTGACAGGGGCGAACACGTCCTCATCCTCGCTGATACCCCCCATCCGGCGCAGGTCGGTATCACTCTCCTCATAGACCAGATCCACCACCTCTTCGACGGTGAGGCGGCCCATCAGCTTGCCCTTGCCATCCACCACGGCGGCGGAGAGCAGGTCATCCCGCTCGAAGGTACGGGCCGCCGCTTCATCGTTATCCTCCGGATCGAAGGTGACCGGATCCCGCGCCATCACATCGCTCACCAGGGTGGCGGGTTTGTGCAGCAGCACTGTGGTGAGGGCCAGCTCCCCCAGCAGGTGGTTGCGCCTGTCGATGACGAACAGCTTGTCGGTGTTGGCGGGGATCTTGCCGCGCAGCCGCAGATAGCGCTGCACCGTGGCCAGGCTCACCTCGGGGCGGATGGTGATGATCTCGAAGTCCATCATGGCGCCGACGGTGTGCTTGCCGTAGCGGATCACCTCCCGTACCCGATCCCGCTCTTCGGGGGCCATATAGGTGAGCAGCCGCCCCATCAGGTTGCGCGGCAGGTATTGGCCCAGATAGATCTGGTCGTCGATATCCAGGGTGCGCAGGGCGTGCAGCAGCTCCTTGTCGCTCATGCCGCTAATGAGGCTGTCCCACACCGTCTCCGACGCTTCGACCAGGATCTGGCCGCGCTTCTCCTCCTCCACCAGTGCCCACAGGGCATGGCGCTCATCGGGCGGCAGCGACTCCAGCGCATCGGCGACGTCGGCGGCGGGCAGCCCGTTGGCCAGCGCAGTGAGTTCGCTGGTCTGATCGCGCTGCTCGGCATCCTGCACCACCTGCGGGTCGAGCAGGCTGTCGGTGAGGGCATCATCGCGCAGCAGCAGGGTGAGAATGCGGGATCTGTCTTCCGCGCGCTGCCGGGCGCTGTTCTTGATGGGAAGAGACATGGGATGAATTCCTGAGAGGGTAGCCAAGGGCTCAATGCCCATAGGATACCAGACTTAAAACAACAGGTTATGACCGTGATGGGAGAGGAGGGAGGTAAAAGTGAGGCCACCTGCTGGTGGCCTCATGGTGAGTTGCCGAGAACCCCTCAGGCGAGGGCTTGCTGAGCCTGAGGTGCCGCGCCAAACCAGGCGAGCTGGTCGGCCAGGGTCACTACCGAGCCCACCATGATGAGGGCGGGGCTCTCGACCCCCACTGCCAGTGCGGGCAGCTGGTCGAGGGTGCCGCGAATGACCCGCTGGCAGGGTTGGGTGCCGCGCTCGATCAGCGCTACCGGGGTGTTGCCCGCCTTGCCGTGGGCCAGCAGCTGCTCGCGGATGGTGGCGCAGGATGAGAGCCCCAT
The DNA here is from genome assembly GCA_041319085.1 of Aeromonas veronii. NCBI lineage: Bacteria > Pseudomonadati > Pseudomonadota > Gammaproteobacteria > Aeromonadales > Aeromonadaceae > Aeromonas > Aeromonas veronii. The sequence goes on from CP101033.1 coordinate 94,204, forward strand.
ATAGAACACCAGCGTCTGTTTGTCCTTGGCCAGCAGCGGCCAGTCGAGATCCCGGGCACCCCCCTTGCCGTGGGCGGTGACGAAGCGCACGCTCTGGGCGTGATCGCGGTGGGTCAGCGGAATGCCGGCGTAGGCGGCACAGCCGCTGGCCGCGGTGATCCCCGGCACCACCTGAAAGCCGATGCCGCTGCCGACCAGCGTTTCCAGCTCTTCGCCGCCACGGCCGAAGATAAAGGGGTCGCCCCCCTTCAGCCGTACCACCCGTTGCCCTTTATTCGCCTCCTCCAGCAACAGTTGGTTGATCCCCTGCTGCGGTACGCAGTGGTTGCCCGCCTGCTTGCCGACGAAGATGCGTTTGGCATCCCGGCGCACCAGCGCCATCACCTCGTCGGAGACCAGCCGGTCATAGACCACCACGTCCGCCTGCTGCATCTGGCGCAGGGCGTGCAGGGTGAGCAGACCCGGATCGCCGGGGCCAGCTCCCACCAGCACTACTTCGCCAGCGCTCTGGCTTTCGTCGGCAAACAGGCTGTCGGCCAGCTGATTGGCAGAGGCGTGATCGCCCCGCGCCAGCGCCTGACCGAGTCGGTCGGCCCCGAGCAGCCGTTCCCAGAAGCGGCGCCGCTCTCCCATGCTGGCGAAGCGCGCCTTGACCCGCTCCCGCAGGCTGCCGGCGAAGGTCGCGACGGCGCCCAGATGCTGAGGCAGCAGGGCTTCGAGTTTTTCCCGCAGCAAGCGGGCCAGCACCGGCGCCTTGCCGCCGGAGGAGATGGCCACCATCAGCGGCGAGCGGTCGATGATCGACGGCATGATGAAGCTGGAGCGTTTCGGGTCATCCACCACGTTGGCGAAGATCCGCGCCTGATTGGCGCTCTGGTAGACCAGCGCATTCACCTCGCGCCGATCGGTGGCGGCCACCACCAGCCACTTGCCTGCTAGCTGCGCCGGCTCGAATTCGCCGGCCAGCCACTCGATGGTCCCGTTGACAGCCAGTTCCGCCAGCTCGGGGTCAAGCTCGGGGGCTACGACTGTGAGCTGGGCACCGGCATCCAGCAGCAGGCGTGCCTTGCGCTCCGCTACCTCGCCGCCGCCGACCAGCAGCACGGGTTTATTGTCGAGTCGGCAAAAGATGGGCAAGTAGTCCATGGGGCCTCCGGATCAGGCGGTTTGGGTCTGGTTGGCGGTGCTGGTGGTGTCGCTCACCGCGACTGGGCGCTCAGCCTTGGGGGTGGCATACCAGTAGCCGAGGCCCATGAAGAGGGCGCCGGAGACGGTGTTGCCCAGGGTCACCCACAGCAGGTTGTGGCCGATGCCGCCCAGGGTGTAGGCCTCGGAGTGGGCACCGAACCAGGAGAGGGCGAACAGGGTCATGTTGGCGATGGAGTGCTCGTAGCCGGAGGCGATAAAGGCCAGCAGGCACCACCAGATGGCGATGAAGCGGGCGGCCCCTTCGGTGCGCAGCGCCATCCAGATGGCGAGGCAGACCAGCCAGTTGCACAGCACGCCCTTCATAAACAGGGTCAGCGCCGGTGCCTGGGTCTTGGCCAGCGCCACCTTGTGCGCCAGGCTGCCAGCGTCCGGCAGCAGGCTGCCGCCGTAGGAGTAGATGAGCGCCACCGCGATGGAGCCGAGCAGGTTGCCGGCCCAGGTCTGCGGCAGGATGCGTAGCAGGTCGGCCATGGTGATCTTGCCGCTCTTCACCCCGAAGGTGAGGAACATGGTGTGGCCGGTGAACAGCTCAGAGCCGGCGATGACAACTAAGGTCAGGGCGATGCCGAAGGTGGCCCCCATCACCAGCGGCCGGATGGCGGGATCCACCAGATTGCCGAGGGTGAAGATGAGGATGATGCCAAGGCCCACATAGGCCCCCGCCATGGCGGAGCTGAGCCAGAAGCCGAGTTTGTCACTGCGCTCGAAGCGGTTGATGCGGGCCGCGTTGGCGGCGCACTTGTTAATGGTTTCCGTGTACATCTTATGAGTCCTTGAAAGGGCTGCCTGCAGGCAGCCCGAAAGAGAGTGAAATCGGCTTTAGACGGTGCCCCAGACCTGCTGGTCGCGCACTTCAACGGGGTATCCCTGTACCGACATAGATCTGGGGGTTGTCGACATCAGACGGCGACCCAGACCTGCTGATCGCGTACTTCAGCGGGATAGCTCTGCACCGACATCGCAGGGTTGTCGAAACAGTGGCCATCGCTCAGGCGAAAGCGCTGCTTCTTGAGCGGGCTGGCGACCCAGAGCTCGCCGTCGTGTTCGCAAATCAGGCCCCGCGACAGCACGTTGGCGGCGAAGAAGGGATCCCGGTTGTCGATGGCGAACACCTCGGCGGCCGCGCTCGGGCGGAACAGAGCGATCTGGCGACCTTCAATGAGGGCGCACACACCGGTTCCCGGCAGGATATCGTTGAGTTGGCAGGCAAGTTTCATCATTTGGTCTCCACCTCGATCTGGTAGACGGGGATGCGCTCGGCCGGGGTGGCCGGTCGGTGCTGATCGCGTTCGCTGACGAACTGAACGTCCGGGTCGCGCTTGTCGCTGTTGATGAAGTGGCTAAAGCGCTTGAGTGCCTCCTCTTCGTTGAGGGTGCGCGACCATTCGCACTCGTAGCTGTCGATCAGGGTCTGGATATCGCGCTCCAGCGTCTCGGCCAGCCCCAGCTTGTCGTCGACGATCACCTCGCGCAGGTAGTCGACGCCCCCTTCCAGATTGCCGAGCCAGACCGAGGTGCGCTGCAGTTTGTCGGCGCTGGTGACGTAGAACATCATAAAACGGTCGATCAGCTTGATGAGAGTTTCGCGGTCGAGGTCAGACGCCAGCAGATCGGCGTGGCGCGGCTTCATGCCGCCGTTGCCGCCCACATAGAGGTTCCAGCCCGCGTCGGTGGCGATGATGCCGACATCCTTACCTTGGGCTTCCGCACATTCGCGGGTACAGCCGGAGACGCCGAACTTCATCTTGTGGGGGGTGCGAATGCCCTTGTAGCGGTTCTCGAGGAAGACCCCGAGGCCAACGCTGTCCTGTACGCCGAAGCGGCACCAGGTGCTGCCGACGCAGGTTTTGGCCATGCGCAGTGCCTTGGCGTAGGCCTGACCGGTCTCGAAGCCGGCCGCCAGCAGTTTGCGCCAGATGGCGGGCAGGTCATCCTTCTGGGCCCCGAACAGGCCGATGCGCTGGGCGCCGGTGATCTTGGTGTAGAGCTTGTAGTCGCGGGCCACTTCGGCCACCGCCAGCAGCCCCTCCGGGGTCACCTCGCCACCGGCCATGCGCGGGATGACGGAGTAGCTGCCGTCCTTCTGCATGTTGCCGAGGAAGATATCGTTGGTGTCCTGCAGCGGGGTGTTGCGCGGGCTCAGCACATGCTCGTTCCAGCAGGAGGCGAGGATGGAGCCGACGGTCGGTTTGCACACCTCGCAGCCATAGCCCTGACCGTGCTTGGCCAGTAGCTCGTCGAAGCTCTTGATCCCCTCCACCTTGACCAGATGGAACAGCTCCTGACGGGAGTGGGGGAAGTGGGCGCAGAGGTGGTTGTTGACCTCGATGCCCTGCTTCACCAGCTCGGCGTTGAGCACCTGACTGATGAGCGGCACACAGCCGCCACAGCCGGTACCGGCCTTGGTGTGCTGCTTGATGGCGGCCAGCGTGGTATGACCTTCGGCCACCGCCTTGGCGATGTCGCCCTTGGAGACGTCGAAGCAGGAGCAGATCTGGGCGCTCTCTGGCAGGGCATCCACCCCCAGGGTCGGCTTGGCACCGGCGTAGGCGGGCAGGATCAGGGTGTCCGGGTGGCTCGGCAGCGGCAGGGTGTTGAGCATCATCTGCAGCAGGTTGCCGTAATCTTCCACGTCACCCACCAGCACGGCGCCGAGCAGGCGGCTGTTGTCTTCGCTCACCACGATCTTCTTGTAGACGCCAGCCTGATCGTCCTGGAACACATAGCTGTGGCTGCCCGGGGTGCGGCCATGGGCATCACCGATGGAGCCGACGGAGACGCCGAGCAGTTTCAGCTTGGCGCTCATGTCCGCCCCTTCGAAGCGGCTGTCGCCGCCGAGCAGATGGTCGACGGTGATCTGGGCCATCTTGTAGCCCGGGGCTACCAGCCCGAAGAAGCGGCCCTGCCAGGCGGCGCACTCGCCGATGGCATAGATGTCGGGGTCTGAGGTGAGGCAGTGATCATCGATCTCAACCCCACCACGCGGGGCTATGGCGAGATCACCGTAGCGGCCAAGGGTATCCTGCGGGCGAATGCCGGTGGAGAAGACCACCACATCCACTTCAAGCTGGCTGCCGTCGGCGAAGGCGAGGCGGTGTTTCGCCTGCTCGCCGCCATGCATCAGGATCTCGCTGGTGCTCTTGCTGGTGTGCACCTGCACGCCCATGGATTCAATCTTGCGGCGCAGCAGCTGGCCGCCCTGACCATCGAGCTGCTCGGCCATCAGCACAGGGGCAAACTCCACTACGTGGGTCTCGAGACCCAGCGCCTTGAGGGCGCCGGCGGCTTCGAGGCCAAGCAGGCCGCCCCCGATCACCACCCCGCTCTTGCCGCTCTTGGCGGCGCTGCGGATGGCTTTCAGATCCTCGATGGTGCGATAGACGAAGCACTCGTGGTGCTGACTGCCCGCAATGGAGGGCACCCAGGGGTAGGAGCCGGTGGCCAGAACCAGCTTGTCATATCCGACCACAGTGCCCTTGTTGGAGTGCACTTCGCGGTTGGCCCTGTCGATTGTTTTCACCGCTTCGCCCAGCAGCAACCGGATGCCGTGCTTGTCGTAGACGCCGGGTTTGACGAGGGAGAGATCTTCACTGGTGTGATGGGAGAAGTAGGAGGAGAGATGGACGCGATCGTAGGCGGGACGGGGTTCTGCACCGAAGACGGTGATCTCGTAGCGGCCCGGGTCGGCCCGCTCGATCAGCTCTTCGATGAAGCGGTGCCCCACCATGCCGTTGCCCACAACGACCAGTCTGACTTTGCTCATAGTTGCCTCAAGTTTGGAGTAATAAAACATCATTCTGGGGCTAGGCTACCCAGTCAGTCGGGGCGGGCAATTGATGCAAATCAAGTGTCTATTTATATATCTCGTCAGGGGTAATTCGATAAAATTCAAAGATATACAAAAATAGGTATACCAGTTGATTATTTCTGGGCTAGCTCGGGGTGAGGGATGGTGGCGAGCAAGCCCACTTTCCACAGCCGGGGAGTGAAAACTTCTGTCGGAAAAAGGCCGGCCTCGCATTGGGCGAGACCGGCATCAATGGGCATCATCCGAGCAAGGCGGCGTGTCAGGCGATATGGCGGCGGAACATGGCGAGCGCCAGCGACAATGTGATGCCGGCGATGGCGAGCAGTGGCCAGAGCAGGGGCCAGGCGGCCGACCAGTCAAACCCCTTGAGGAAGACCCCCTTGAGCAGCACGATGAAGTGGGTGAGGGGGTCGATGGCCGCCAGCCACTGGAACACCTGCGGCATGTTCTCCACCGGCGAGATGTAGCCCGAGAGGATCACCGCCGGGACGGTGAAGGAGAAGACCCCGAGAAACGCCTGTTGCTGGGTTGAGCAGAACGACGAGATGAAGAGTCCGATCCCGGCTAGTGCCAGCCCGTAGCAGACCATGCCCGCCATCAGCAGGCTGAGGCTGCCGGCAAAGGGGAGGTGAAAGACAAAACGGGCGGCCAGCGCGACTATGCACCCTTGTCCCACCGCCACCATGATGCCGGGCACCGCCTTGCCCGCCATGATCCAGCCTGCGGTGAGGGGGGAGACCAGCAGTTGGTCGAAGGTGCCCTCTTCCCGCTCCCGCGCGACCGAGAGGGCGGTGACGATAAGACAGCCGGTGGTGGTGATGATGGCCACCAGCGCGGGCAGGATATGCCAGTGGAACTCGACGTTGGGGTTGTAGAGGTTGCGCACCGCCAGCTCGGGTTGCCCCTTGCCCTCACTTTGCCAGCGGGCGATCACCTGACTGATGTAGCCTGCCGCCACCTGACCGCCGTTGGAGCGGCGGCCATCGATGATCAGCTGCACCTTGGCCGGTTCACCGCGCGCCAATCGGCGGGAGAAATCACTCGGAATAATCAGCCCGAGCAGCGCCTGTTGCCCGGTGATGGCCTCGGTCATGCCCGCCTCGCCCTGCACCGGGATGATGGTGGTGAAGGCGGGCATATGGGTGAGGCGTTCCAGCAGCTCGCGGCTCTGGGCACCGCCATCCTGGTTGTAGATGGCCAGCGTGTTGCCGGTCACCTCCAGAGTGGCGGCGAACGGGAAGAGGGCGGTTTGCAGCAGCACCGGCATGATGAGCAGAAAGCGCCCCTGGGTATTGCCCATCAGGGCCTGCAGCTCTTTTCGGATCAGCCACCAGAGTCGGATCAGCATGGGTTACTCCAGAGTGCGCCGCGTCTTGCGGGCGGTCAGGGCCAGCCAGAAACCGGCCAGCAGCAGCAGACAGAAACCGTTGACCAGCAGGATCGAGAAGACGCTGCCCGCCTGATAGAGGGTCTGCAGCGAGCTCGCGAAGTAACGGGCTGGAATGAAGTGGGTGATGGCCCGAAGCCAAGGCGGCATGCTGGCGATCTCGAACACGAAGCCTGACAGCATCACCGCGGGCAGAAAGGCGGCGATCAGCGCCGCCTGCGCGGCGTTGAACTGGCTGCGCATCACGGTGGAGAGAAACAGCCCGAGCCCGAGGGCGCTGCCGAGAAAGACGCTGGTGACCAGAAAGAGCAGCAGCAGGGAGCCGCGCCACGGCACGCCCATTACCGCCACCGAGAAGAGCAGGCAGAGCAGCATGGCGATGATGCCAAGGCCATAGTAGGGCAGCAGCTTGGAGAGCAGCAGCTCCCCCTTGGTGACCGGGGTGGCGAGCAGCGCCTCCATGGTACCGCGCTCCCACTCCCGCGCCACCACCAGCGAGGTGAGCAGGGCGCCTATGATGGTCATCACCACCGCAATGGAGCCCGGCACCAGAAAGTTGCGGCTCACCAGCGCCGGGTTGAACCAGGCGCGGCTCTCTATCGACACCGGCATGGTGACCCTTTCGCCCGCGAGCCACCCCTGCCAGATCCCCTGCACATAGTTGGTGACGAAGTTGGCGGTGTTGGGCTCGGAGCCATCGGTGAGCAGCAGCGCCTGCGGCGTGCCATTGCCCTGACCGGCCAGCGCGCGGGAGAGGCCGTCATCGATCACCAGCAGGCCGCGGATCTCGCCACGGGCCAGAGTGGCGAGCAGGGACTCCTTGCTCGGGCCGCTGTGGATCTCCAGTGCGGTAGAGCCGCGCAGGGCCTGCTCCAGCCGCACCGCCGGGGCGCCGCTGTCGGTACGCCAGATGCCGAGGCGCAGATGGTCCACATCCAGATTGATGGCGTAACCCATCACCACCAGCAGCACCACCGGCATGATGAAGGCGATGAGGATGCTGCTCGGGTCACGGACGATTTGCAGCGTCTCCTTGCGGCAGAGGGCCAGCAGTCGCCGACGGTTGATGCTCATGCGTCCTCCTCGCTGGCCCGCTCGACCAGGGTGATAAAGGCCTCTTCCATTGTTGGCAAAGAACAGGTCGGCAAGGAGCCGGTTGGCAAAGAAGTCGCCGTCTCTTTGGCGGCCAGCCCCTTGAGATCGTCCGGGGTGCCGAGTGCCAGCAGCTTGCCGCGATAGATGAGGGCGATGCGGTCGCAATACTCAGCCTCATCCATAAAGTGGGTGGTGACCAGCACGGTGACGCCGTGATCGGCCAGCGCGTTGATGTGCGACCAGAACTCGCGCCGGGTCACCGGATCGACCCCGGAGGTGGGCTCGTCGAGAAACAGCAGCGGCGGCTCGTGCAGCAGGGCGCAGGCCAGCGATAAGCGCTGGCGCAGGCCGAGCGGCAGGGATTCCGCCTTCTGATCGAGCCAGGGGGCGAGGGCAAAGGCAGTCACCATGGCATCGATTCGCGTCTGCTGGTGGCGGCCGAACAGGCCGTAGATACCAGCGAAGAAGGAGAGGTTCTGGGCCACGGTGAGCTGCTTGTAGAGGGAGAACTTCTGCGCCATGTAACCGAGGCGCTGACGTGCCGCCGAGGGGCTGTGGGCCAGATCGATGCCGGTCACCAGCGCCTGTCCCTCGCTCGGGCGCAGCAGGCCGCACTCCATCTTGAAGGTGGTGGACTTGCCCGCCCCGTTGGGGCCGAGCAGGCCGAAGATCTCGCCGCGGCGCACCGCAAAGCTGACATCATCGGTGGCGGCAAAATCGCCGAAGCGCTTGGTGAGGTGGCGCGCCTCGATCACCGCCTCGGGGGAGACCCCCTGCGGCAGTTCGGCTTCCCGCATCCCGGCCGCCAGACTCGACTCCCCACCGGGGCCGCCGCCGAGCAGGTCGATAAAGGCATCCTCCAGCCGGGGCTGGGCCGGTTGAAAGGCACCGTTGGTGAGATGCAGCTCCGCCAGCGGCGGGGGCGTCATGCCCGGGTGCAGCAGCAGGCGAACCCGCTCCCCCGCCACCGCGCCATCCATCACCGCCGGGTGAGCCAGAGCCCGGCGCAGCAGGGCACGCCGCTCGCGGCCATCCAGTTGCCCCGCCTCCAGCAGCCAGCAGCGGCTGGCCATGGCCCCCATCAGATCGGCTGGCGTGCCGCTGGTGCGCACCTCGCCATCCGCCATCAACAGCACGTGGTCGCACAGCTCCGCCTCATCGAGATAGGCGGTACTCCAGAGCACCGTCATTCCCCCCTTGGCCAGCTCGCGCACCATCTGCCAGAGGGCGCGGCGGGAGATGGGATCGACCCCGACCCCCGGTTCGTCGAGCAGCAGCACATCCGGGGTGCCGAGCAGGGCGCAGGCCAGCCCGAGTTTCTGTTTCATCCCGCCAGAGAGCTTGCCTGCCGGTCGTGCGGTGAAGCGGGCGAGGTCGGTAAAGGCGAGCAGCCGTGCGAAGGTGGGCGTGCGTTCGGGCTCCAGTACGCCGCGCAAGTCAGCGTAGAGGGTGAGGTTCTCCAGCACGCTGAGATCCTCGTAGAGACCGAACTGCTGGGGCATGTAGCTGAGGCGCTGACGCAGCAGATCCCCCTCGCTCACCGGATCCAGCCCCAGCACCCGGATGGTGCCCGCTTCCGGGATCAACAGACCGGCCAGCAGGCGCAGCAAAGTGCTCTTGCCAGCGCCGTCTGGGCCCACCAGCCCGGTGATGCCGCCAGTCGGAATGGTGGCCGAGATGGCGTTGAGGGCGACCCGCTCACCAAAGCGTTTGGTGAGCCCTTCAAGGGAGATGGCGCTGCTCATGGCGCCAGCCTGACGGTGACCGGCATCCCTTGGCGTAGGGCCGGGTCGGGATCCTGCACCACGATACGCAGCCGGTAGACGAGGTGAGTGCGCAGATCCGGTGTCTCCACCGATTTCGGGGTGAACTCGGCGGTGGGCGAGACAAAGCCCACCACCCCGTGATAGGGCTGATCCGGCCGCGAGTCGGTGGTGAGGGTCACTTTGGCGCCGCTCGGGAAGTGGCCGAGCCAGGGCTCCTCCACATAGGCGCGCACCCAGACCGGTGCGGTCAGGGAGAGGTTGAAGGCGGTCGCTCCGCTCTGGACCATGCTGCCGTTCTCGATGGCGCGGCTGATGATGATGCCGTCGCTGGGGGCGGTCAGGTTGGCATCCGCCAGCGCCAGTTCGGCACTGGCGAGCGCCGCTTTGGCCCCTTCCAGATGGGCATCGGACTGGGCGATCTCCTCCGGGCGGTAGCCGGTTTCGAGCTGGGCGAGCTGTTCGCGTGCCGAGCGTACCTGCGCCTGGGTCTGATCCCGCTGGGAGCGGGCGGTATCGAGCTGACCGCGGGAGATGGCGCCGGTGGCTGCCAATGCGCTCTGGCGGCGCCACTGCTGGTCGGCCTCCAGCGCAGCGGCTTCGGCGGCGGCCAGTGCGGCCCGGGCGCGGTCGGTTTCTTCGCTGCGATAGCCTTTGTGGATCAAGGCGTTGGCGGCAGTGAGCGCTGCCAGATTGGCGCGGGCGCTGTCGCGGCTGTGGGTAAGGGGAACCGGATCGAGGCGGGCCAGCAGTTGACCGGCTTTTACGCTATCCCCCTCATCGACCAGCACCTGATCGACGCGGCCGCCGACCCGAAAGGCCAGATTGACGTCGCGAATATCGACGTTGCCGTAGAGGATGGAGCCGTCGGCCGGGCGCCCCTGCCACCAGAGGTAGCCACCGATAACGGTCAGCAACAGGGCCACGATGGCAATGCGTTGTTTCATACCGCTTCTCCTTGAAGATGGCACTGCAACCAGAGGTAACCACTGAGAACGGCCAGCAGCAGAGCTGCGATGGCAATGCGTTGCTTCATACCGCTTCTCCTTGAAGAGGACACTGCAACCAGAGGTAACCACTGAGATCGGTCAGCAGCAGAGCTACCATCGCGATGCGTTGTTTCATGCCGCTTCTCCTTCTTTCATGTCGGTGGGGCGCAGGCCGCGCAGGGCCCATACCAGCCGTTGTCTGGCGGCCTCGGGGCTGTCTATCTGGCTGAGAAAGGGGGCGGCCTGTTCAGGCAGCCAGCCGAGCTGACGACCGCTGCCGGCGATCACCAGCGGCAGGCCGACTGACCCCATGATGAAGATCATCAGCTGGAGCGGGTGACCGGCGACCAGCGACCCTTCCGCCTGTGCCATCCGTACCTGTTCGATCAGCAGCAGGGGATGACGGCGCGGCAGGCTGAGCAGAAAGCGCTGGGCCGCCCCTTCGCCCGCCAGCGCATCGCCAAAGAGGTGGTTGATAAAGCCGCGCTGGCGCGCTACCAGCCCGATCAGCGCCTCCATGGTGGCCTCGAACATGGCGATGGCGGAGGGGTAGGAGCCTTTGGCTGCCACCGCCTTGAGCTCGTCATAGAGGGGGGCGTACCAGAGCTCGACCAGCTCGTCGATAAAGGCATCGCGGTTGCCGAAGTGGTAGACGAAGGAGCCGAGATTCACCTCGGCCGCCGCCGCCAGTTCGCGCACCGTCAGGCCGCGCAGCCCCTTCTCGGTAGCGATGGCGAGGCCGGTATCGAGCAGTTTTTGCCGGGTGGGATTCATCTTTCGGGTTCCTGTCGCACAGATTTCGATCTGATTTATACGTATGTATAAATCAATTGCGCAGAAGTAGACAGATCTTTTTTTGAGCAGATTTCAGCAGGGATGAAAAACGGCGGGCGTTCGCTAGGGGCGGTCTGGAAAAGGCTTTGGATTGAATGGGTTGTCGCAGATAAGGGCCAGAATTCGGGCAGATGACGGAGGCGGTGGAGAAATAAAAACGCCTCCGCGAAGGGAGGCGTTTTATCGGGAGGGGCGCGTTTACAGAATAAAGCGGCTCAGATCTTCGTCTTCAATCAGCTTGCCGAGGTGGGCGTTGACGTAGTCGGTGTCGATGACAAAGGTCTCGCCGGACTTCTCGGAGGCGTCGTAGGAGATATCTTCCATCAGGCGCTCCATCACGGTGTGCAGGCGACGGGCACCGATGTTCTCGGTACGCTCGTTGACCTGCCAGGCCGCTTCGGCCAGACGGCGGATGCCATCTTTGGTGAACTCGATGTTGACCCCTTCGGTGGCCATCAGCGCCTTGTACTGATCGGTCAGGGAGGCGTTCGGCTCGGTCAGGATGCGCTCGAAGTCATCTGTGGTCAGCGCGGTCAGCTCGACGCGGATCGGCAGACGGCCCTGCAGCTCGGGGATGAGGTCAGACGGCTTGGCGATCTGGAAGGCGCCGGAGGCGACGAACAGGATGTGATCGGTCTTGACCATGCCGTGCTTGGTGTTGACGGTGCAGCCCTCGACCAGTGGCAGCAGGTCGCGCTGTACCCCTTCACGGGAGACATCGGGGCCAGAGCTCTCGCCACGCTTGCAGATCTTGTCGATCTCGTCGAGGAAGACGATGCCGTTGTTCTCGACCGCGGCGATCGCTTTCTGCTTCAGCTCTTCCGGATTGACCAGACGGGCCGCTTCCTCTTCGATCAGCGCCTTCATGGCCTCTTTGACCTTGATCTTGCGCTTCTTCTTCTGGTTCTGGCCCAGGTTCTGGAACAGCCCCTGCAGCTGGTTGGCCATCTCTTCCATGCCCGGCGGGGTCATGATTTCGACGCCCATCGGGGAGGCGGAGAGCTCCAGCTCGATCTCCTTGTCATCCAGCTGACCTTCCCGCAGTTTCTTGCGGAAGATCTGGCGGGTGTTGGAGTTGTCGGCTTTCTCTTCCTCACCCCAGGTGTTGCGCGGGTTGGGCAGCAGGGCGTCGAGGATGCGCTCTTCGGCGGCTTCCTCGGCGCGGTATTTCATCTTTTCCATCTCGGTTTCGCGCACCAGCTTGATGGCGGCATCGGTCAGATCGCGGATGATGCTGTCCACTTCCTTGCCGACATAGCCCACTTCGGTGAACTTGGTCGCTTCCACCTTGATGAAGGGGGCGTTGGCCAGCTTGGCCAGACGACGGGCGATCTCGGTCTTGCCGACACCGGTCGGGCCGATCATCAGGATGTTTTTCGGGGTCACTTCATGGCGCATCTCTTCGTTGAGTTGCATCCGGCGCCAGCGGTTGCGCAGGGCGACGGCAACGGCGCGCTTGGCATCGGCCTGACCAATGATGTGACGATCCAGCTCGTGGACGATTTCTCTCGGGGTCATCTCGGACATGATGGTGTTCCTGTATCCGGGGCGGGCAGTGCCCACCCCTTGGGAAATTGGGTTTGGCTGGTGGCCTTATTTGGCGGCCTTACTTGGCTGCGTAGTCCAGCACTTCGATGGTGTGGTTGCCGTTGGTGAAGACGCAGATGTCGCCCGCAATCTTGAGGGACTTCTCGACAATGGTCCTGGCATCCAGCTCGGTGTTTTCCAGCAGTGCGATGGCGGCGGACTGGGCGAAGTTGCCGCCGCTACCGATGGCGATGAGATCGTGCTCCGGCTGCACCACGTCACCGTTGCCGGTGATGATGAAGGATTTGTGCTCGTCGGCCACGGCCAGCAGCGCTTCGAGGCGGCGCAGGGCGCGATCGGTGCGCCAATCTTTGGCCAGCGCCACGGCGGCGCGCTCCAGATTACCCTGATGGGCCTGCAGTTTGGCTTCGAAACGCTCGAGCAGGGTGAAGGCGTCGGCTGTACCGCCAGCGAAACCGGCCAGCACCTTGCCGTTATAGAGACGATGAACCTTGCGGGCGTTGCCCTTCATGACGGTGTTGCCAAGAGAGACCTGGCCATCGCCACCGATGACGACCTGACCGTTGCGGCGAACTGAAACTATGGTAGTCACTTTACTTACCTCGCTTGAGCCGAATGACGGCCTGACTGTGCATGGCAAGAAAGATGGGGATGGCAAACGGGCTTTTCAACCCTGCCTTGATCGGGATAAACGGGGCGGTGAACAGGGTGGGTGCGAGTGGCACCAAAAGAACAGGGCCGGGTGTTGCCACCCGGCCCTGCGCCATCGGTAAGCGGATTACCATTTTTTGGGAATACAGCCGCTGATGCCGGAGCCTTGCAGCTTGCGGTGGGCCGCATCGACGGCCGCCTTGCCGCTGAAGGGGCCCACCATCACCTTGTAGACGGTGCCGTTGGCGCCATTGATCACCTGCAGGCTGGAAGAGAGACCAGCGCCGAAGGCGATGCGGGCCTTGAGCGCCTCTGCAGAATCCTGCGAGCGCAGGACGGCGCACTGCATCATGTAGCGACCGCTGTCGGTAGCTGCAGTTTGCGCAGGCGGGGTGGCCGCCTTGGCCTTGGCCGCTTCAGCGCGCTCCCGTTCCAGCTCGGCGCGGATCTCCCGCTCCCGTTCGGCGCGGATCTCCCGCTCCCGTTCGGCGCGGATCTCTCGCTCCCGTTCGGCGCGGATCTCCCGCTCCCGTTCGGCCTTGCGGTCGATCACCTGCTCTTGCGCGCTGACAACCGGTGTACCGGACGTAGATGGGGTGGTCGCCGGATTGGGCAGATAGGGCTTGGGCTGGCCGATGGGTGTTCCCGGCTGGGGAATCTCGGTCGGCACCGGCTGCGGCAGTTTTTCCGGCTGCAGGGTCAGGGTGTCTGCCGGTGGTGGCGGCAGCACACCCGGCTGGGTTGGCGGCTCTATGATATCGACCTGCTTGTTCTCAAGCCGTTCGATGTAGCTCCACTTCTCCTGAGGCAGCCCGTCATTTTGCGCTTTTGGTTTGTTGGCCTTGACCTGCTCTTCAATGGTGGGGGCGTCGTGGCCCTTGCCCTTGATCAGGTAAAGGAAGCCACCAAAGCCTGCCAGCAGTGCCACGACCAGCAGCACTGGAATAACAGGAAAGCGGCGAGGGGCCGCTTTCTTGGTATTGCGGCCACCCGCCCGACGTCGCGGGCGGCTGCCGACATAATCCCGGGTTGCCATCTATTACATGCGCTCCAGGGTATGGATGCCCAGTACGCCGAGGCCCAGTTTCAGCACCTTGGCGGTGGCGGCGCACAGCAACAGACGGCTCTGACGGGTCGCGTCGTCCACGCCATCCTTGTTGATCGGGCAGGCTTCATAGAAGGTCATGAAGTTGCCGGACAGTTCATAGAGGTATGTGCACAGAAGGTGTGGCATGCCTTTGTCTGCCACGCCGTTGACCGCGTCGGAGAACTGGATCAGCTTCTGGGCCAGCACCTCTTCGGCCTCTTCGTTCAGGGTCACGTTGCCGGTAAGCGTCTCGGCATCGATGTTGGCCTTGCGGAAGATGGACTGGATACGGGTGTAGGCATACTGCAGGTAAGGGGCCGTGTTGCCTTCAAACGACAGCATCATGTCCCAGTCGAAGATGTAGTCGGTGGTGCGGTTCTTGGAGAGATCCGCATACTTGACCGCGCCCATGGCGATGGCGTTGACCACATTGGCCTTCTCTTCGGCAGAGAGGTCGCTGTTGCGGCTCTCCAGCAGGGCGGCGGCGCGCTCTTCCGCTTCGTTCAGCAGGTCGACCAGCTTGACGGTGCCACCGGAGCGGGTCTTGTAGGGACGACCATCCTTGCCCAGCATCATGCCGAAGGCGTGGTGCTCAAGCGGTACGGATTCCGGCACATAGCCCGCCTTGCGGGTGATGGTCCAGGCCTGCATCAGGTGCTGGTGCTGACGGGAGTCGATGAAGTACATGACACGGTCGGCGCCCAGCGTCTCATAACGGTATTTGGCACAGGCGATGTCGGTGGTGGTGTAGAGGAAACCACCATCGCTCTTCTGGATGATGACGCCCATGGCCTCGCCATCCTTGTTCTTGAACTCGTCCAGGAAGACCACGGTGGCGCCTTCGCTCTCGACCGCCAGCCCCTTGGCTTTCAGGTCGGCAACGATCTCCGGCAGCATGTCGTTGTACATGGACTCGCCCATGATGTCCTTGTTGGTCAGGGAGACATTCAGGCGGTCATAGTTGATCTGGTTCTGTTCCATGGTCATGTCGACCAGCTTCTTCCACATGGTGCGGCAGTACTCGTCGCCACCCTGCAGCTTGACCACGTAGTTACGGGCGCGCTCGGCGAAGGCTTCGTCTTCGTCGTAGCAACGCTTGGCCTGGGTGTAGAAGGCTTCCAGATCCTTGAGCGCCATGTCGCTGGCGTGCTCGTTGGCCATCTTCTCCAGATAGGCGATCAGCATGCCGAACTGGGTACCCCAGTCACCGATGTGGTTGGCACGGATCACCTTGTGGCCGAGGAACTCCAGCGCGCGCGCCGCTACGTCACCGAGTACGGTGGAGCGGATGTGGTGCACCGCCATCTCTTTGGCCACGTTGGGGGCGGAGTAGTCCACCACCACGGTCTGTGGGGTTGGCAACTTCACGTTGGCGTTGGCAGAGGTCACCATGGCCTCGACCTGACCGGCCAGCCAGCGCTGGTCGAAGAAGAAGTTGATGAAGCCGGGACCGGCGATCTCGACCTTGGCGATCAGGTCGGAGGCGGGCAGGTGCTCGATGATGGCCGCTGCCAGCTCACGGGGATTCTTGCGGGCCGGTTTGGCCAGCAGCATGGCCAGGTTGGTAGCCAGGTCGCCGTGAGCTTTTTCCTTGCATCGGTCTACTTGCACGCGGGCTTCCAGGTCCGCTGGCAGGACGCCTGCTGACTTGAGATTGGCTACCGTTTGTTCAAGTAGATGATGAATATGCTCTTTCATAACTGACCACCAAGGTTGCGTGTCGAAAAATGACTGATATATAAGGGCGTGAATTTTACCCGCATCGGCCCGAGAAAACTATAGGGATGACCCGCCGCTCGCGGCTTGGCGGATATTTCACTGCGTTTGGCGCCATATTTCAGAATATTGGGCGGAATTACGGTGCTTATCCATTTCTACTGCATATCGAAGCGGCTTGTCCAGGCTATTTTCCCCTGATTGTTAAGGGTTTTTCCTTTCCCGATGACGGGAATGATCTCCTCCCACTGGCCCGGCGTATCAACAGAGGTTCCCAACCGAGGAGTTTGCGATGCGACTGGCGCTGTTTCCCCTATCTGCCCACCTGCTGCCCGGCGGCGTCATGCCGCTGCGGATCTTCGAACCGAGATACCAGCGGATGATTGCCGAGGCGGGGGAGTCCGGCTTTGCCCTCTGCATGGAGGATCCGCGCCAGCCCGACGCCCTGCGCAACATGCTGCCCATCGCCACCCGGGTCACCATCATCGATTTCGACCGGCTGCCGGACGGCATGCTGGGAATCACGGTGCAGGGGATGGAGCGGGTGCAGATAGAGGGTCTGTGGCAGGAGCAGGATGGCCTGCGTATCGGCGAGGTGACGCCGCTGACGGCCTGGCCGCCCCGCCGGCTCCATCCCGATCAGCAACCACTGGTCGAGGCGCTGCGGGAGGTGTTTGCCGACTATCCCGACTATGCCGCCCTCTATCCCGCGCCCCGCTGGGACGATGGCAACTGGGTGGCCCAGCGCTGGCTGGAGGTGTTGCCGATCCCCCCTGAACAGAAACAACTGCTGCTGGCTGCCGCCGACAATCAGCCCGCCATCGCTCTGCTCAAGGGAGTGCTGGTGGCCAGCCACTGATTTTTTCTGACCCGCTGATCCGCCAGCGCCGCAGCGCCGTACAAGTCATCACCACAGCATGTTCGACAGCACACCAAAGGGATGGCGCAATGGCATATACTGGCCAACCACACTCGACCATACGCAGGACCTCGCCCGTGATGGATAACCCGGATGGCGATCTCAAATCTCTGCTGATCAGGGTGGCAGAGCAGGCCGACAAGGCTGCTTTTGCCCGCCTGTTCCAACACTTTGCGCCGCGTATTCGCAGCTACGGCCTGCGCCACCTCGGCAGCGAAGCCAACGCCATGGAGCTGGTGCAGGAGACCATGCTGCTGGTGTGGCAGAAAGCGCGCCTCTACCACCCCGAGAAGGGGGCGCCGACCACCTGGATCTACACCGTGATGCGCAACCAGTGCTTCGACATGCTGCGCCGTCGTCGCGCCAGCAAGGAGGATCTCTGTGCCGAGGAGCTGTGGCCGGTGCTGGAGTTTCAGGCCGAAGAGGAGCACCTGAGCGGCGGTGAGGATGCGGTGCTGACCCGTCAGATGGCCCACTATCTGGGCACCCTGCCGGAGCCGCAACAGCAGGTGGTGCGCGGCATCTATCTGCAGGAGTTCTCCCAGCAGGAGTTGGCGGAGCGACTCGGCGTGCCGCTCGGCACTATCAAGTCCCGCCTCCGGTTGGCGTTACAGAAACTGAAAGAGCAAGTGGAGCAAGGCCATGATTAAAGCCCATCCGACCGACCCTATGCTGCGCGCCTTCGCCGCCGACGAGCTCCCTCTGCCGCTGGCGGTGGGGCTCTCCGCTCACTGTGAACTCT
The DNA here is from genome assembly GCA_041319085.1 of Aeromonas veronii. Taxonomy (NCBI): domain Bacteria; kingdom Pseudomonadati; phylum Pseudomonadota; class Gammaproteobacteria; order Aeromonadales; family Aeromonadaceae; genus Aeromonas; species Aeromonas veronii. The sequence continues at coordinate 111,952 of CP101033.1, forward strand.
GCCCCGATTGTGCTGCCCGACTCAAAACATTCGAAGAGGAGCTGGCGCAGCAATATCTTGCCTCGCCCGCAGAGCCCGAGCTGGCCCCCAGCGATGAAGTAGCGCTGGATGCCGGATTCGACGCCATGCTGGCGGATATTCTGGCGCAGCCGCTGGCAGAGCCCCTCTCCGAGCCAACACACGACCAGCCCCGAGCCCAGCCCGGCGAGCTGGAGGTGGCCGGTCAGGCCTACCGTTTGCCACGGGTGCTGGCCCGCTACCGTTCGCCCAAGTGGCGCCATATCGGGGCCATTCGTCAGCAAAGTCTGCCGCTCGATGAGATGGGTGCCCGTGCCAGCCTGCTCCATATCGAAGCGGGCGGTCGCATCCCCGAGCACACCCATCAGGGCTATGAGCTGACCCTGCTGCTGGCGGGCACTATCGAGGATGGCGATACCCTTTACAAGGCGGGAGATTTTATCTGGCGCGATGCCAGCCACTCCCACAGTCCACACACGCCGGAGGGCTGTCTCTGCTACACGGTGCAGGATGCGCCGGTGCAGTTCACCAAGGGGTTGTCGCGGCTGCTTAACGGCATCAGTCAGCACCTCTACTGAGCTCCATGGCACCATAGAAAAAGGGACCAAACTGGTCCCTTTTGTCATTTCATGGCAGGCTGCCGGTCAGGCGACAAACAGCAGATAGACGGCGAACGCCACGATAAAGCGGTAGATGGCGAACGGGATGAAGTCGAGGCGGCGGATCAGCGCCAGGAAGCTCTTGATGGCGATCATGGCGACCACGAAGGCGGTGATAAAGCCCACTGCAAACATCGGGAAGTCGGCCATCGAGAGGAAGTCGCGACTCTTGTAGAGATCAAGCCCACTGGCCGCCATCATCATGGGCACCGCCATGATGAAGGAGAACTCGGCGGCGGCGTGACGGCTGATCCCCATCAGCATGCCACCACTGATGGTGGCGCCGGAGCGGGAGAAACCGGGCCACAGGGCCAGACACTGGAACAGACCGATGCCAAACGCCTGCTTGTAGCTGATGTCATCCAGGGTTTCGGAGCGAACCGCCGGGCGGAACTTCTCGGCGATGATCAGCAAGATGCCGCCGGCGACCAGTGCGTACATCACGGTCTGCGGGCCAAACAGATTGGCCTTGATCCAGCTGTGCACGGCGAGGCCAACCACGATGGCGGGCAGCATGCCGAGGATGACATGCACCAGCGACAGGGTGGCGTGGCCCGGTTCCGGCTTCTGGCCGAAGTGGATGCCAATCAGGCCAAACAGGCGGCGCCAGAACACGGCAACCACGGCGAGGATGGAGCCAAGCTGGATCACCACTTCGAAGGTGGCGGCCTTGGGCCCTTCAAAGCCCAGCAGATGGCCGACGATAATCATGTGGCCGGTGGAGGAGACGGGGAGGAACTCGGTCAGCCCCTCTACGACGCCCAGAATAAAGGCGACCAGCAGGCTATAGGTGTCAGTCATCGAACAAACAATCCTTAACTTCGTTGATGTAAAAACGCCCCGGGAGGGTCTCGGGGCGGCTTATCTTGCTCGATTGTGACTGCTGAGGCTATGTAAAAATCATGAAATCTTTAAGTCAGTCGCGGATAAAACGGTAGCGGGTCTGGTGGTGATAACGCCCGTCCGGCAGCAGCCAGGGGTTGCCCAGCTCGGGGCGATTGGGGCTGTCCGGCAGTTGTTGCGCCTCAAGACAGAAGCCGTCGTGATCCCGGTGCGACTGGCCGCTGCGGTTGGGCGTGTTGGCCAGCCAGTTGCCGGTATAGAACTGCAGCGAGGGTTGGTTGGTATAGACCTCCATCGTTAGCTGCCTGTCACCCGACACCACGCGAGCGGCCCACTGCTGCGCCGGGCCGTTGAGCAGGAACGCGTGATCGTACCCCTTGGCCTGTTGCTGTTGGGGATGGCTCAGCCACTCCTGACCGATGGGGCGGGCGCGGCGCAGATCGAACGATCCCTCCACCGGGGTGATGGCGATCGGCAAACCGCTCGGGTCGGTCGGCAGGAAGTGGTCGGCATTGATGCTGATAAGGTGGTCACGCACATCACCACCGTCCGGGTTCTCATCGAGATTGAAGTAGGCGTGGCTGGTGAGGCTGACCGGGGTCGCTGCATCCGTGCTGGCGATGAAATCCACCACCAGATCGCTCTGCTCCAACCGATACTCCAGCGTCACCCGCAGATTGCCGGGAAAGCCTTGGTCCCCGCTACGGGAAAGCAACGCCAGCTTGATCCGGTCTGCCTCCAGCTCCCTGATTTGCCAGCGCTGGCGATGAAAGCCAGCCTGCCCGCCGTGCAGACAGTTGGGTGCCTGATTGGCATCCAGCGGCCAGCGCTCGCCATCGCGCACCAGCTCGGCGCCGCCAATGCGGTTGGCAAATCGCCCCGCCACCGCACCCAGCCACACCTGCTGGGTGGGATAGGCGTCGTCGGCACAGCCCAGCAGCACTTCACGGCGCTGGCCAGCCACCGGCAGGGTGAGGGAAGTGAGGGTGGCGCCGAAATCGAGGCCGCGCAGCCGCAGCCCCTCTTCATTTTCCAGCTCGAATGGGATCATGGCGCTGCTCATAACTTGCCTGCACCTGTGTTGCCGATCCGGCAGACGTAGCCGTCGGCCTGCATCATAAATGGGCTCATAGTTTTCCCGCCCCCGCGCTGGCGCGGCAGACGTAGCAGTCGGCCTTGAGGCCCGAGATGGCCGGATACTCCGCCTCGACCGCGGCGATCACCTCGGCTACTTTCTCCGGGCGCAGCAGGGCGACCACGCAGCCGCCGAAGCCGCCGCCAGTCATCCGCACGCCGCCATCGGTGCCGATTTTAGCCTTGATGATCTCCACCAGACCATCGATGGCGGGCACGGTGATCTCGAAGTCGTCGCGCATGGCGGCGTGCGACCCGGCCATCAGCTCGCCGAGGCGGGTCAGATCGTGGCTCGCCAGCGCATCGGCGGCCGCCAGGGTGCGGGCGTTTTCACCGACGATGTGACGGGCACGGCGGTAGCAAGCATCATCCAGCCCGGCCTTGCCCGCTTCCAGTCCGGTCAGATCGAGGTCGCGCAGCGCCTTGACCCCGTAGTGACGGGCGGCAGCTTCGCACTGCTGGCGGCGGGTGTTGTACTCGCTGTCCACCAGACCGCGGCGCACATTGGAGTTGACGATCAGCACTGCCAGATCCGCCGGCATGGGGATGAGCCGGGTCTCCAGCGAGCGGCAGTCGAGCAGCAGGGCGTGATCGGTTTTGCCGCTGGCGGAGATCATCTGATCCATGATGCCGCAGTTGCAGCCGACGAACTTGTTCTCCGCTTGCTGGCCGTTGAGGGCGATCTCCGCCTGGCTGATGTCGAGCCCCAGCGCCTCCTTGAAGGCCTGACCGATGGCTACTTCCAGCGAGGCGGAGGAGGAGAGCCCCGCTCCCTGCGGCACGTTGCCGGAAACCACCAGATCGAGGCCGCGCAGGGCATAACCACGCGCTTGCAGATACTTCACCACGCCGCGGATGTAGTCGCTCCAGCGCTGGCTGGGGTGATGCTCGATGGGCTGGTCGAGGTCGAACTGGTCGCGCTGGTTGTCGTAGTCGGCGGCGATCACCTGCACTTGCTGGTCATGGCGCAGGCCGATGGCGACGCAGGTCTCGTAGTCGATGGCGCAGGGCAGCACGAAGCCGTCGTTGTAGTCGGTATGTTCACCGATGAGGTTGACGCGACCGGGGGCGCGCACCAGCAGATCGGGCGCTTTGGCAAATTGCTCGGCAAACACGGTGCTGACACGTTGGCTGGGGGTCATAGGGCCTCCTCATTGGTGTGGCTGGTCTGGGTGTAGTGAATGGGGCTCAGGGCACGCAACCGTTCGGCGGCTTGCTCGGGGGTAAGGTCACGCTGGGTCTCGGCCAGCATCTCGAAGCCGACCATGAATTTGCGCACCGTGGCGGAGCGCAGCAGGGGCGGATAGAAGTGGGCGTGCAGCTGCCACGCCTCGGGGCAATCCGATTTGGGCGGTGCAAAGTGCCAGCCCATGGAGTAGGGGAAGCTGCACTCGAACAGGTTGTCGTAACGGCTGGTGAGCTCCTTGAGCGCCACCGCCAGATCCTGTTGCTGAGCCTGGGTCAGGTTCAGCATGGAGGGGACGTGCGCCTTGGGCAGCAGCAGTGTTTCGAACGGCCAGGCGGCCCAGAAGGGGACCACAGCGAGCCAGTGCTCGGTCTCCACCACGATACGCGAGCGATCTGCCAGCTCCCGCTCCACATACTCCAGCAGCATGGGGCGGCCATGCTCGGCCAGCCAGTCGCGCTGGTGCTGCTCTTCGCGGGCGATCTCGTTGGGCAGGAAGTCGCTGCCCCAGATCTGGCCGTGGGGGTGCGGGTTGGAGCAGCCCATAACGGCCCCTTTGTTTTCAAAGACCTGCACCCACTCCCACTGGGCTGACAACTCGGCGACCTGATCCATCCAGGTGGTGATCACCCCCTCGATGGCGGGCAGCGGCAGCTCGGGCAGGGTCTTGCCGTGATCCGGCGAGAAGCAGATGACCCGGCTGGTGCCGCGGGCGGCTTCCAGCTTGAGCAGAGGATCGCTGGCGCTATCGGCGGCCGGGGTATCCTGCATCAGGGCGGCGAAGTCGTTGGTAAAAACGAAGGTGCCCTGATAGTCGGGGTTGATATCACCGGTGACCCGGGTGTTGCCGGCGCAGAGGAAGCAGTCGGGATCGTGGGCCTGTTTGGGGGCCTGGCTTACCTTCTCCACTTGCCCCTGCCAGGGGCGTTTGGCCCGGTGGGGCGAGACCAGCACATACTGGCCGGTCAGCGGATTAAAGCGGCGATGGGGATGATCGACGGGGTTGAACATCATCTCTCCTGAATAAAGTATGGAAAATTAAAGTCGTTTATTAACGGGGAGCAGGCAGGCCTACTCCTCGTAACCGTTCGGGTTGGCGGATTGCCAGCGCCAGCTGTCGGCACACATGGCGTCGATGTTGCGAGTCGCCTGCCAGCCCAGCTCGCGCTGCGCCTTGGCCGGGTCGGCCCAGCAGGCGGCGATGTCGCCCGGGCGGCGCGGTTCGATGCGAAACGGTAGCGGCTTGCCGCAGGCATTGGAGAAGGCTGCGACCAGCTGCAACACGCTCTGGCCCTGACCTGTGCCCAGGTTGTAGGTGTGCACGCCACCCTTGCCGGCGCAGTGCTGCAGCGCCTTGACGTGTCCTTCGGCGAGATCCATCACATGGATATAGTCGCGCACACCGGTGCCGTCCAGAGTAGGGTAATCGTTTCCAAAGACCGAGAGACAGTCGCGACGGCCGATGGCAACCTGGGTGATATAGGGCATCAGGTTGTTGGGGATTCCTTGCGGGTCTTCACCCATGGTGCCCGATTCGTGGGCGCCGACCGGATTGAAGTAGCGCAGCAGGGTCATGCTCCAGTGCGGCTCGGCCAACTGCAGATCCTCGAGGATCTCCTCGATGATTAGCTTGGATCGCCCGTAGGGGTTGGTGGCGCTGCGGGGGAAATCCTCGCGGATCGGCAGGCTGGCCGGATCGCCGTAGACGGTCGCCGAGGAGCTGAACACCAGATTGTGCACGCCGGCCCGTTTCATCGCCTGCAGCAGGGTGAGGGTGCCGCCGAGGTTGTTCTCGTAGTAATCCAGTGGAATGCGGGTCGATTCACCGACCGCTTTGAGGGCGGCAAAGTGGATCACCGCATCGATCTGCTGTTCGGCAAAGATCCTGTCCAGCAGGGCGGCATCGCGAATATCCCCTTGATAGAACAGGGGTTGCTGGCCGCTGATGGCGGCGACTCGTGCCAGCACGCTGCGTTTGCTGTTGCCGAGGTTGTCGACCACCACGGGATTCATGCCTGCCGCTTGCAGGGCCAGACAGGTGTGGCTGCCGATATATCCGCAACCGCCGGTGACCAGAACGTTCATCTTGCTCTCCACTGAAAAAGTGTCTGGAAGGAGTCTAGCCGAGGGTGTGGCGGCCAAACTGTGAGCTTGCTTGCAAAAAAGTGTAAACGATTACACTGTTTTTGTGATTATCCTGACAGCAGATATTTATTTCACCCCTGTTTTCAATGGGTTTGCTGGGTATAATGGCGCTCTATTGCACAGTGAAATAAGTGAAAACAGCATGAGCACCATCAAGGATGTCGCCCGTTTGGCCAATGTGTCGGTGGCAACGGTTTCACGGGTGATGAACAACTCCCCCAAGGCCAGCGCCGCGTCTCGCGAAGTGGTGCAGAAGGCCATGGCCGAACTGGGCTACACCCCCAACGCCAACGCGCGGGCACTGGTCAACCAGACTTGCGACACCATGGGGGTGGTGGTCGGTGACGTGGCCGATCCCTTCTTCGGTGCACTGTTGAAGGGAGTCTCCGGCATCGCCGTTGAGCAGAACCTTCATCTGCTGATGGGTAACGGTTTTCACAAGGCGCGTCAGGAGCGTGAAGCGATCGAGCTGCTGATCGGCAAACGCTGCGAGGCGCTGGTGGTGCACAGCAAGGCGTTGAGCGACGAAGAGCTTTACGATTACGCCATGCGGGTGCCCGGCATGGTGCTGATCAACCGCGATATTCCGGCCCTCAAGGGGCGCTGCATCGCCCTCAACAACCGGTTGGGTGCCGCCACGGCGACCCGCCATCTGATCGAGTTGGGCCACCGCCATATCGCCTTTATCAGCTCCGATCACGCCATCGAGGATGCCAGCTTGCGCCTGCAGGGTTATCAGGATGGACTGATGGAGGCGGGTCTGGCTGCCGATCCGGAGCTGATCGAGAGCGGCACGCCGAACGAGGAGGGGGGCGAGCGCGCCATGCTTAACCTGCTGGCCAAGGGGCTCAAGGTGACCGCGGTGGTTGCCTATAACGATGCCATGGCGGCTGGCGTCATCTCCGTGCTGGCGGACAACGGCCTGCGAGTGCCGGAGGAGGTCTCGGTGGTGGGCTTCGATGACATCATCTCTGCCAGATACCTGAGGCCCAAGCTCTCCACCATGCGCTATCCCATCGAGCTGATGGCGGCCCAGGCAGCCAAGCTGGCCATTCAGCTGGCGGCGGGGGAGAGTGAAGCGACCCAGAGCCGGATCTATACCCCCACCCTGATCAATCGCCACTCGGTGGCACCGGTTCGGGCCTGATAACCTCCTTTTATGGCCCTGTTCGGGGCCGTTTCCTGCGCAATTATTGTTTTACCTATTTTTAATCTTTTTTTACTCCGTTTTACTTAACAAAATCAGTGTAATCGTTTACATCTATGTGAGCGAGATCGCCGTTCCCTGCGTCATACTTCTCTAGACTGAATACGTTTTCCAATCAGCAGGGAGAGAGTGAATGCTCAGGGAGATAGTGGCGCGTCAGGATTGGCAGACCCAGGCCATTACGTCGGTAAACCGGCTGGCTGCCCATACCCCCATGTTCAGCTGGCGCAGTGAAGATGATGCCAGAGGTGATCTGGCCTCTTCCTCCCGTCTCTTGCTCGATGGCGAGTGGCGCTTCTCCTTCTTTGCCGCCCCCGAACGGGTGCCCGATAGCTGGCTGGCGCAGGATCTGGGGGATGCTTCCCCCATTACAGTGCCGGGCAACTGGCAGCTGGATGCCGCCTATCCGGCTGCGCGGCCGCTCACCGATGGCCCCATCTATACCAATATCAAGTACCCCTTTCCCTGCGATCCACCGCGGGTGCCGGCAGAGAACCCCTCCGGCTGCTACTCCCGCGAGTTCGAACTGCCCGCCGACTGGCTGGCCAGCGGCCAGAGCCGGATCATCTTTGACGGGGTGAGCAGTGCCTTCCACCTTTTTTGCAACGGCCACTGGGTCGGCTACTCCCAGGACAGCCGGCTGCCCGCCGAGTTCGAGCTGACCCCATATCTGCAGGCTGGTCGTAACCGGCTGGCAGTGCTGGTGCTGCGCTGGTCCGACGGCTCCTATCTGGAAGATCAGGATATGTGGTGGCTGTCGGGGATCTTCCGCTCCGTCAGCCTGCTGCACAAACCGGCCCGCCATCTGATGGATATCCGGGTGACCCCCGAGCTGGATGCCTGCTATCGGGATGGCCGTCTCAAGATCGCCCTGCAGGTGGCTAATGCGGCCGGTCTGTCGGTGGAGGCCAATCTCTATGACGGCGGCGAGCGGGTCGCGACCCTGCGTCAGCCGATCGGCACCCAAGCCATTGACGAAAAAGGGGCTTATGACGATCGCGCCGAACTGTGGCTCGATGTGGCTGCGCCGCGCAAGTGGAGCGCCGAGACGCCCCATCTCTATCGCCTGACCCTGACCTTGCTGGACGAGCAGGGCCAAGCCATCGAGAGTGAGGCGTGTGATGTGGGCTTTCGGGTGGTGGAGATCCGTGGCGGCCTGCTGCGGGTCAACGGCCAGCCGCTGCTCATTCGCGGTGCCAACCGCCATGAACACCATCCCGCCAAGGGTTATGCCATCGATCGCGCCACTATGGAGCGGGATCTGCTGCTGATGAAGCGGCACAACTTCAATGCGGTGCGCTGCTCCCACTATCCCAACCACCCCGACTTCTATCGCCTCTGCGACCGGCTCGGCCTCTATGTGGTGGACGAGGCGAATCTGGAGACCCACGGCATGACCCCCATGGGGAGGTTGGCGCGGGATCCCGCCTGGAGCAACGCTTTTCTGGAGCGGGCGACCCGCATGGTGGCACGGGATTTCAACCATCCCTCGATCATCATCTGGTCGCTTGGTAACGAGTCGGGTTACGGCCCGGCCCACGATGCCATGTATGGCTGGATCAAGCGCAGCGATCCAAGCCGCCCGGTGCAGTACGAGGGGGGCCGATACTCCGGCCACCGACATCATCTGCCCCATGTATGCCAGAACTCATCAGGATCAACCGTTCCCGGCGGTGCCCAAGTGGGCGTTGGCCAAGTGGATCGGCCTGCCCGGCGAGCACCGGCCGCTGATCCTCTGCGAATATGCCCACGCCATGGGCAACAGCCTGGGGGCTACGCCCACTATTGGCAGGCGTTTCGCGATCATCCGCGGTTGCAGGGGGGCTTTGTCTGGGATTGGGTCGATCAGGGGCTCGACAAATACACCGCCGATGGCCGCCACTACTGGGGCTATGGCGGCGATTTTGGCGATGTGCAAAACGATCGCCAATTCTGCTGCAACGGCCTGCTGTTCCCGGATCGCACCCCCCATCCCGCCCTGTTCGAGGCGAAGCGCGCCCAGCAGCCGTTCCGCTTCACCCTGCTTGAGCACACCCCGCTGCGGGTGCGGATCGAGAGCGAATACCTGTTCCGCGCCACCGATAACGAGCGGCTGTGCTGGCAGCTGTGCGAGAACGGCCATGTGCAGCAGCAGGGGGAGATCTCCCTTGAACTGGCGCCGCAGGGGGCGGTCGAGTTGACCCTGAGCGAGACGCTGCCCGCCTTTGCGGCAGGCTCACTGGCCTGGCTCGATCTGGCCATCGTTCAGCCACAGGCCACTCTCTGGTCGCAGGCGGATCACAAGGTCGCCCGCCAGCAGTTCACCCTGCCGACCCCGCTGGCCCTGCCAACGGCAGTTGCTGCCGCCACCCTGACCGAGCAGCCGGATAGTTGGCGAGTCTGCGCCGCAAACAGCCAGTGGCGGCTCGACAAGCAGAGCGGTCGCATCACCAGTTGGCAAAAATCGGGGCAGGAGCAGTTGCTGGCACCGATCATGGATCACTGCTACCGCGCGCCGCTCGACAACGACATCGGCACCAGCGAGGCGGATCACGCCGATCCCAACTCCTGGATTGCCCGCTGGCAGGCGTGTGGCCTCGGCCAGTGGCAGCACCGCTGTTTGGGGATTGCGGTCGCCGGAGCGGATATCCGGGTCAGTCACGGCTATTTCCACCACGATGAACTGCTGCTGGTGAGCCACTGGCATCACCGCTTTGCCGACGATGGCACCATGAGCCTGGAGATAGCGACCGAGCTGGCGCAGGCGCTGCCGTCGCTACCGCGGATCGGTCTGCTGCTTCATCTGGCCGAGGTACCGGCGCGGGCCGAATGGCTGGGGCGCGGTCCGCACGAAAACTATCCGGATCGCCTGTTGGGCGCCGATCTGGGGCGCTGGAGCCTGCCGCTGGAGGCCATGCACACCCCTTACGTCTTCCCGAGCGACAACGGCTTGCGCTGCGATACCCGTCAGCTGCAGCTGGGCTGCACGACGGTGAGTGGCGCCTTCCATTTCAGTGCCAGCCGCTTCAGCCAGCAACAGCTGGCGGCCGCCCGTCACCAGAGCGATTTGGTGGCCGAAGAGGGGCTGTGGGTCTGTCTCGATGGCGCCCACATGGGGGTGGGCGGCGATGACTCCTGGAGCCAGAGCGTGCGTCCTGAGTATCAACTGCTTGGGCGCCATTACCGCTGGGGCTGCACCCTTTGTTGAACCGTTTTCACAACAGGCCAGTAACGACTCGCCTCCACGCTGTGAGAAAAATTGAGTCTCAAAGCTGGTTTTTGTTTTTATGTATTTGAAAAATAGACATAAACATTCAATGTAACAGAGTGTAATCGTTTTCATTTTGTCGTCATGATCACAGACGCAATGACAACAAAATGATTACATTGATTGGCGCTTGCTCAATTGCTCGCCACCCTACAACACAGATAGATATATCGGAGCACACACAATGAAAAAACTGACCACCGTTGCCGCCCTGCTGATGGGCATGATGGCTGGAGCCAATGCCCAGGCTGACACCCGTATCGGGGTAACCGTCTACAAATACGATGACAACTTCATGGCGGTCGTGCGCAAGGCCATCGAGAAGGAGGCGGCAGCCACCCCGGGTGTGGAACTGCTGATGAACGACTCCCAGAACGACCAGTCCAAGCAGAACGACCAGATCGACGTACTGCTGGCCAAAGGGGTGAAGGCACTGGCCATCAACCTGGTTGACCCGGCTGCGGCGCCGGTGGTGATTGAGAAGGCCCGTGGTGAAGATATCCCGGTGGTCTTCTACAACAAGGAGCCGAGCGCTACCGATCTGGCCAGCTATGACAAGGCCTACTACGTGGGGACCGATTCCAAGGAGTCAGGGATCATCCAGGGCCAGCTGATCGCCAAGCACTGGAAAGCCAATCCGGCCTGGGATCTCAACAAGGATGGCGTGATCCAGTTCGTGCTGCTGAAGGGCGAGCCGGGCCACCCGGACGCGGAAGCGCGTACCTCCTACGTGATCAAGACCCTGAACGATGGCGGCGTGAAGACGCAGCAGCTGCACATGGATACAGGTATGTGGGATACCGCCATGGCGAAAGACAAGATGGACGCCTGGATCTCCGGCCCCAACGCTAGCAAGATCGAAGTGGTCATCGCCAACAACGATGGCATGGCAATGGGTGCAGTCGAATCGCTGAAAGCCCAGGGCAAGACCGCCATCCCGGTGTTCGGCGTCGATGCCCTGCCGGAAGCGCTGGCCATGGTCAAGAGCGGTGCCATGGCGGGTACTGTGCTGAACGATGCGGCCAACCAGGCCAAAGCTACCTTCGAGCTGACCAAGAACCTGGCTGAAGGCAAACCGGCCGGTGAAGGCACCAACTGGAAGATCGACAACAAGGTAGTGCGCGTTGCCTACGTGGGTGTGGATAAAGACAACCTGTCTCAATTCGAATAATTCCCTCCTCCAGGGCAAGGGAGATCCCCTTGCCCTTTTTTCAACCAGATGTGATGGCTGATATGACAACACAGCAACAATCAGAATGGCTGTTGGAGATGATTGACGTCAGTAAGAGCTTTCCCGGCGTCAAGGCACTCGATAATGTCAATTTACGGGTCCGTCCTCATTCTGTGCATGCGTTGATGGGCGAGAACGGAGCGGGAAAATCCACGCTGCTCAAGTGCCTGTTCGGCATTTACGAGAAAGATCAGGGCAAGATTTTCTTCAAGGGGCAGGAGATCAACTTCACCTCCTCCAAAGAGGCGCTGGAAAATGGCGTCTCCATGGTGCATCAGGAGCTCAACCTGGTGCTGCAGCGTACCGTGATGGACAACATGTGGCTCGGCCGCTACCCCACCAAGGGGTGGTTTATCGACCACGGCAAGATGTATGACGACACCAAGCGCATCTTCGATGAGCTGGACATCGACATCGACCCCAAAGTGAAGGTCGCGACCCTGTCGGTCTCCCAGATGCAGATGATCGAGATCGCCAAGGCGTTCTCCTACGACGCCAAGATCGTCATCATGGACGAACCCACCTCCTCGCTGACCGAGAAAGAGGTGAACCACCTCTTCAAGATCATCAACAAGTTGAAGGATAAGGGGTGCGGCATCGTCTACATCTCTCACAAGATGGAGGAGATCTTCCAGCTCTGTGACGAGATCACCATATTGCGGGATGGTCAGTGGGTGGCAACCCAGCCGCTCAAGGGCATGACCATGGATCAGATCATCGGCATGATGGTCGGCCGTGAACTGACCCAGCGCTTCCCGGAAAAAACCAACCAGCCGAAAGAGGTGATCCTCGAGATCGAACACCTGACGGCGAAGAACCAGCCCTCCATTCAGGACATCACCTTCAACCTGCACAAAGGGGAGATCCTCGGCGTTGCCGGACTGGTGGGGGCCAAGCGCACCGATATCGTCGAGACCCTGTTCGGTATTCGGGATCGCAGCCAGGGCAGCATCAAGCTGCACGGCAAAGAGGTGGCCAACCACAACGCCCACGAAGCGATCCGCAACGGCTTTGCACTGGTGACGGAAGAGCGCCGCTCCACCGGTATCTACTCCCGGCTCGACATCGCCTTCAACTCCCTGATCGCCAACATGGACAGCTACAAAGGCTCCATGGGGCTGCTCAGCGACAACAAGATGAAGAGCGATACCCAGTGGGTGATCGACTCCATGCGGGTCAAGACGCCGACCCAGCAGACCCAGATAGGCTCTCTTTCCGGCGGTAACCAGCAGAAGGTGATCATCGGTCGCTGGCTGCTGACCCAGCCGGAGATCCTGATGCTCGACGAGCCCACCCGCGGCATCGACGTCGGGGCCAAGTTCGAGATCTACCAGCTCATCCTGGAGCTGGCGAAGAAGGACAAAGGCATCATCATCATCTCGTCTGAAATGCCCGAGCTGCTGGGGATCACCGATCGCATCATGGTGATGAGCAATGGCCGGGTCGCCGGGATCGTCAATACCAAAGAAACTGACCAGAGCGAGATACTGCGCCTGGCATCTCTGTACCTCTAGAGACAGGAAGACATTTATGGAGTCGGCTAAAAATTTCAATCTGATGCAGGCGCTCAAGGAAAACGCCATCTACTTGGTGCTGCTGGTGCTGCTCATGGTCATCGTGATCCAGGAACCCTCCTTCCTGAGCCTCACCAACTTCAGCAACATCCTGACCCAGTCCTCGGTGCGGGTCATCATCGCGCTGGGCGTGGCGGGCATCATCATCACCCAGGGGACGGATCTCTCGGCCGGTCGTCAGGTCGGTCTGGCGGCACTCATCGCGGCGACCATGCTGCAGGCGCTGACCAACGTCAACAAGGTGTTCCCGACGCTGGGGGAGGTGCCCATTCCGGTGGTGATCCTGCTGGTGTGTGCGGTGGGTGCGCTGATCGGTCTGGTCAACGGTTTGATTGTGGCCTACCTGAACGTGACGCCCTTTATCACAACCCTGGGCACCATGATCATCGTCTACGGCATCAACTCCCTCTACTTTGACTCGGTCGGTGCCTCCCCGGTGGCCGGCTTCGACCCCCGCTTCTCCAGCTTTGCACAAGGCTTTATCCGGATCGGAGGATTCAAGCTCTCGTACCTCACCTTCTATGCCGCCATCGCCAGCGTCTTCGTCTGGGTGCTGTGGAACAAGACCCGCTTTGGCAAAAACATCTTCGCCATCGGTGGCAACCCGGAAGCCGCCAAGGTCTCCGGCGTCAACGTGGCGGTCAATCTGGTAATGATCTATGCGCTGGCGGGGGTCTTCTATGCCTTCGGCGGCATGCTGGAAGCGGGCCGGATCGGTAGCGCCACCAACAACCTCGGCTTCATGTACGAGCTGGATGCCATCGCGGCGTGCGTGGTGGGCGGGGTGTCGTTTGCCGGCGGGGTGGGAACTGTCGCAGGTGTGATCACCGGCGTACTTATCTTTACCCTGATCAACTATGGTTTGACCTATATCGGGGTCAGCCCTTACTGGCAGTTCATCATCAAGGGCGGCATCATCATTCTGGCGGTGGCCTTGGATTCCATGAAGTACGCCAAGAAGAAATAACGATTGGCAGGGAGGGTTGGCGTTGCCAGCCCTCCCTTCTGGAGGGAACCCATGCCATTCAAGGTCAAGATTTACCTCTTGCTGCTGTTGGCCATTCTGGTCACCATCGGCACCACCGGGCTTAGCGTCAACCACTTTATCAGTGGCTACATTCGCACTCAGGCCACCCACAACATCAACGAGCAGATCACCCAGGTTAAAGAGAAGCTGGCCAGCGACATCAATCAGAAAATCCTGCTGGCCGCCAACCTCAATTTCGGGGTGACCAACGTCAAGAAGACCCTGCAAGAGACCGGTTTTCACAACATCGTCAAGGTGATTGGCGACATGGCATTCGACGTGGGCGGGGTTATCAACGACAGCGCCAAGGTCGATGCCTTGCGCAAGCTGATCCCCGCCGCCAACAACCAGATCACCGTCAGCTCGCTGCAACAGGTGGATGGTAAGCCGGTCATTACCATCTTGGTGCCGCGCGGCGCCGATTCCGCCTATCTCTATTACCTCGACATGAGCGAGTTCAAAAGCCTGCTGGAGAAGATGAGTGGCGAGGGTCGCTACTTCTCGCTGGCCGACAGTCAGGGCAACAGCCTCTATGACAGCAAGCCGCAGGGGGAGAGCGAAGCGCGCCCCAACCAGCTGGATATTCGCGGCAGCAGCTGGACGCTGACCGGCTACGTCGATCTTGACTACATCCGAGCCATGACCCGGGCCCTCAACGGCCAGATCATCATGGCGCTGTGCGGCGTGGCGATCGTGGTGATGGTGCTGGCGATGCTGGCGCTCAACGTGGCCTATCGCCCCATCCTCTCGCTGCGGGATCTGGTGCTGGAGCTCTCTCGCGGCAGCGGCGATCTCACCCGCCGGTTGGCGGTGACCAGCAAGGATGACCTTGGCCAGATCTCGGCTGGCATCAACCGCTTTATCGAGCGGTTGCAGGAGATGATGGGAGAGGTGCGGCAGGCAAGCGGCCAGCTCAACAGCGGCATTGAGGGGCTGGCCAGTCAGACTGGCGCCGCTCAGTCCCTGCTGGCGGATCACGTGCGTGAGACCGAGCAGGTGGTGACCGCCATCGACGAGATGAGCCGCACCGCGGTCTCCGTCTCCGAGAGTGCGGCCAGCACCGCCCAACTGACCGGTCAGAGCCAGCAACTGGCGAACCAGTCCCGTCAGGTAGTGGATCAGGCGATGGCCAGCGTGATGGCGCTGGTGGACGAAGTGGAAGCCACTGCTCGTTCCATCGAGGCCATGCAGCAGGATGTGCAGCAGATTGGCTCCGTGCTGGGGGTGATCGGCAGCATTGCCGAACAGACCAACCTGCTGGCGCTCAACGCCGCCATCGAGGCGGCCCGTGCCGGGGAGCAGGGGCGCGGTTTTGCAGTGGTGGCAGATGAAGTGCGCTCCCTCGCGGCCCGTACCCAAAAGAGCACCGCAGAGATCCAGACCATGCTGGCCAGCCTGCAACGGGGCACCCAGACGGTGGTGGATGCCATGGGCAACACCAAGCAGCGCTGCCAGGGAGCGGCCGAGAACACCACCAAGGTTAACGAGTCGCTGGATCTGATGGCGGGCGAAGTGGTGGAGATCAACGATCTCATCAGCCATATCGCCACGGCGGCGGAGCAGCAGAGCGCGGTGGCCGAAGAGATCAACCGCAACATGAGCGCCATCGCCGAGGTGATCCGTCAGCTGACCCACAATGGCGAAGCGACGGTGGCCAGTTCTGCCGCGATGCAGCAGACCTACGATCGGCTGCGAGAGATCGTGGGCCACTTCCGGCTGGAGTGAGGCCGATGTTCAGCCAATAACAAAACAGGGCCATCCGGCCCTGTTGTTGTTTTTCCGTCTGCCTGAATCAACCGGCCTTGCGGCGCAGATAGACTCCGGCCTCCATGTGATGGGTCCAGGGGAACTGGTCGAACAGGGCAAAGCGGGCGATCTCGTGGGTTTCACCCAATACCGCCATGTTGGCCTGCAGGGTCTCTGGGTTGCAGGAGATGTAGAGGATGTTGTCGTACTCCTGCACCAGCTTGACTGTGGCATCGTCGAGACCGGCGCGGGGCGGGTCGACGAAGATGGTGTTGCACTGGTAGCTCTTGAGATCGACCCCCTTGAGGCGGTTGAACTCCCGCTCGCCACGCATCGCCATGGTGAACTCCTCGGCCGACATGCGCAGGATGATCAGGTTGTCGACGCCGTTGGCGGCGATGTTGAACTGAGCGGAGTCGACGCTCGGCTTGGCGATTTCGGTGGCCAGCACCTTGCGGAAGTTCTGCGCCAGCGCGATGGAGAAGTTGCCGTTGCCGCAATAGAGCTCCAGCAGGTCCCCTTCGCTCCCCTTGGTCACATCGAGCGCCCAACCCAGCATCTGCTCGTTGATGGCGGCATTGGGCTGGGTGAAGCTGTTCTCCACCTGTTTGTAGGTGAGCTGGCGACCCGCCACGTTGAGCTGCTCGATGACGAAGTCATCCCCCAGACAGATCTTCTGCTTGTGGGCGCGCCCAATCAGCTGCAGCGCGAACCCTTTGGCGCGCAGATCGGCCTGCAGCGCCTCGGCGGCCTGTTGCCACTCGGCCTCCAGCTTGCGGTGATAGAGCAGGCTGACAATGAGCTGGCCGGACTGGGTGGAGAGGTAGTCAATCTGGAACAGCTTGCGACGCAGCACCTGATGGGGACGCAGCCCCTCCAGCAGCAGCGGCATCAGCTGGTTGATGAGGCGGCTGGCAGTGGGGAAATGGTCGACCCGGATAATCTCTTTGGTCGCCGGGGCATACATGCAGTGGAAGAGGTCGTCCCCCTCGTGCCAGATGCGAAATTCGGCGCGCATCCGGTAGTACTCCGCCGGTGAGCTGTGCACTTCCAGCGCCGGGAGGGTGAAGCCGGCAAACAGCTCGGTGAGGCGAGCGCTCTTGTCGTCGAGTTGGGCCTGATAATCGGCCGCGGTTCTAGGCCCCGGAGCGTTCGCGGAAGGCTGTTGGGATTGGGTCATAAATACCTCACATGCACACCGGCCGGGCCGGGTCGAAATCGGGGGAAGGCAACAGGCCACCCAAAGGGGCCCGATTTTAAAAGCCAGCCGCAGATTGTCCAGTATTTTGTGGTCAAGAAGTGTTCAGTCAGGCCGATAGCTGATCTACAGGCATGGTGGGAGGACACATTATGCAGATCGACGGCGTGGGCGTGGCCCAACCCAAGGGAGTGGGTGTTTCTCCCAAATCGCCGCAACAGGCGGAGTCGAAACAGGTCAAGGGCGAGGAGGCGGTCTCCTTGCACAAGCCCCCGAAGTGGGCACAGGTGCTGATCCAGCAGGCATTGCAGTTCTCGCTGGAGATCAACGGCCAGGGCTATCAGGCTCCGAAGGTGAAGGAGCCCGAGGAGATTACGCCTGAGACCCTGTTCGACTTCCAGTCGGTGGCGGACAACGTGCTGCAGTTCGTGACCGGGCGGCTTGGTGCCGCGCGGGCCGATGGCAAATCCGATGACGATCTGACCGGGATGATGGAGCAGGCCCGCAAGGGGATCGACAAGGGTTTTGGCGAGGCGAAGAAGCAGCTCGGCAAGTGGGCGACCGATAACGAGGATATCAAGACCGGTATCGATCAGAGCTACAAGCTGATCCAGAAGGGGCTCGAGGAGTTCGAGAAGGAGTTCTTCGGCAAGGTCTCCCCGACCGACATGGGACAGGCCGAGATGGCCAGTCGCCAGCAGGGTTATCTGGAGATCCAGACCAAGGATGGCGACAAGGTGGTGCTGCGCTTCAACGATAGCTGGCAGACCAAGTCCCAGAGCGGCGAGAGCGGCAGCCAGTTCAGCCTCAAGTCGAGCCAGAGCTTCAGTTTCTCGCTGGAGGGGGATCTCAACAGCGACGAGATGGAGTCCATCGGCAAGCTGGTCAAGGGGATCGACGAGCTGGCGGGGAACTTCTTCTCCGGCAACTTCGAGGATCTGCTGGACAAGGCGAGCGAATTGAAACTGGATGACAGCCAGCTGGCTTCCTACTCCCTCAAGCTCAAGCAGAGCGTCAAGCTGAGCCAGACCTATCAGGGGGCGCACTCCCTGCAGGATCTGATCAAGCCGTTTGCAGACTATCTGCCCAAGCTGGATCAGGTGCAGAAACAGGCGGATAGCCTGCTGCCGCCATCCCAGCAACAGGCACTGACCCCGGCCGTGTTGGCCGCAAGAGGGGAAGAGGACCCGCTGCAGGTCGATCGCTTCACCAGCTTCAACCAGCGGATGCTGGAGGCGCTGCGGATGATCAGCCAGTTCCAGCCGTCTACCGAACCTGCCGGCAAGAGCGTCTGAGCCGCCAGCGCGTAACCCAAGCCATAACCTGCCGTTTGCCAGCCCTTCCCGGGGCTGGCAAACTGGCCTTTTCTCCCATCCGGTTGCTCCATGAACCCCAAGAAGCCAAGAGACAAGCGCGAGCTCTGCTACCCCTTTATCTTCGAAACCTCGCTCAAATGTGATTTTGAAATCGCCACCGACGAGCTCTGCTGTCAGGTCGGGGCCGTGCTGTCACACCTTGCACCGGATGCCGATACCGAGCCCATGCTGGCGGATCTCGCGGCGTTGCAGCGGCTTATCTACAACCTCAACGGCTCGGTGCGCGGCAAGTTGGGGATTTTCGATGCAGATCTTGAGTGGCTCAAGGCCCGTTATGACCACTACAACGAGGCGAGCCGCGGCAGCGTCACCGGTTTTGTGCTGCCGCAGGGGCCGCAGCCTATTCCCACCCTCCATCTGTGCCGCTGTGGCAGCAAGAAGGTGGTGCGGCTGCTGGTCCGGCTGGAAGAGAGCAGGGTGGCCTTCGATCCCATTCTCTATCGCTTCGCCAACCTGCTGGCAAACTTCTTCTTCGTGCTGACCGTCTACCTCAAGCAGCGCTGGCAGGTGCCGGAAGTGCCCTACGTCAGCATCAACTACTGATGGCGGCAGACAAAGAGCCAAACGCCATGGTGGATTGAACGGAATAAAAAACCGGAGCCTTGGGCTCCGGTTTTGTTTTTCAGCGCGTCAGTCGCCCACTTAGCTGGAGATCAGCACCCTCGCCGAGTTGGCGGGGATGGTGAGCTGCACCTCGCCCTGTACCACTTCGAACTTCTCGCCGTTGAAGGCGTCGGTGAAGCGGCTGGCCGGGCTGGCGGTCTGCCACAGGGGCAGGCTGATGGTGCGCGGCTCGCTCGGATGACGGTTGCAGGCCACCACCACCTGATCGCTTTGCAGGGTGCGGGCGAACACATAGCTGTGGGGCCCGGCGTAGAGGGTCTGGATATCGCCACGGCGCAGGGAGGGGCGCTGGCGGCGGATCTGGATCAGCCGACGGTAGTGGTCGTGCAGCACGTGATCCCAGTCTGTGGTATCCCACGGGAAGCAGCGGCGGCAGTCCGGGTCGTTGCCGCCGGAGAGCCCCACTTCATCGCCGTAGTAGATGGACGGCACGCCGATATAGGTGAGCAGCAGGGTGGCGGCCAGCTGCATCCGCTGCTTGTCTTCACCCAGCAGGTGGAGGAAGCGGGCTGTGTCGTGGCTGTCCAGCAGGTTGAACTGGGCCAGCTGGTTCTTGAACGGGATGTGGGCCCGCGCCAGCTTGAGCCAGCGATCCAGCTCTTCGGCGCTGATCTTGATGGGGTGGTAGGCGATATCCTGCCCCGCCAGGAAGGCGCGGATCGGGTGGGCGAAGCCGTAGTAGTTCATGGCGCCGTCCTCCTGATCCCCCTGCAGCCACTGGCTCGCCTCGAAGAAGTGTTCGCCGAGCACGTAGGCGTCAGGGTTCTCCTGCTTCACTGCCCCGCGAATGGCGCGCACATGGCTGCGGTTGCCCTCGGCGGTGCCGCGCTCACCCAGCATGTGGATGACGTCAAAGCGCCAGCCATCGATCTGGTAGGGGGCGCGCATCCAGTAACGGAGGATGGCGTCGTCGGCCCGATAGACGGCGTCCTGCACCTTCTCGCAGGAGAAGTCGAGCTTGGGCAGGCTACGAATGCCCTTCCAACTGACGTAATCCCCTTCGTTGTCAAAGGTGTAGAAGCTGCGCCACGGCGAATCCGGGTTGCTCTGGGCGCCGAGCGGTGGGCAGAACCAGGGGTGCTGGGTCGAGGTGTGATTGACCACTGCATCCAGAATGATCTTCATGCCGCGCTGGTGCAGGTTGCGGGTCAGCTCGGCGAACTGCTCGTTGCTGCCGAGGTGGGCATCCACCTTGAAGTAGTCCTGGGTGTCGTACTTGTGGTTGCTCGGCGAATCGAAGATGGGGTTGAGGTAGAGCGCGGTTACCCCGAGGGATTGCAGGTAGTGCAGCTTGGCATCGATGCCCGCCAGATCGCCGCCATAGAATTCGCAGGCGCCATGCCCCTCTTCGTGACGACTGACCGGCTCGCCCCACGCCTTGCTGATGACCGCCTTGCCGCGGTACTCGTACTCGTGATGCTTGACGCTCAGCGACGGGTCGCCGTTGCAGAAACGGTCGGGGAAGATCTGGTAGAACACCTGATCCTGCACCCAGGCCGGTGGCTGGTGCAGGCTGTTGAAGCGAAAATGCTGCTCGCGCGGCGGCATGGTGGAACTGACGCCAGCGCCGTGCAGCCACCACTGCTCCTCGTCGGTCAGGCACTTGAAGCAGTAGAGGTGGATATCCTGCCCCTTGCCAAGCGGCAGGTTCACCTGCCATACCTGCAGTCGGTCGCGGGTCGAGATCGCCGTCATCGGGATCAGGTACTCCTCGTTGTCCGGCTCGTGGCGCAGCCACACCTCGCGGATGGGGGCATCCAGCTCGCTGAAAAGGGTCAGTTGCAGGGCATCGGCGCTCTCTTTGAACCAGGGCGCCACCTGGGGATGAAACAGAAACGGATGGGTCATGATGCTTATTGAGTCAGAAGATCGGCGAGGGCATTACCCTGTTCATGCAGTGTTTCGAGCTGGCCGGCCAGCGACTTGGGATCCAGTCCCAACTGGTCGGCGAGCGGTTTGGGGAAGCGGGCTATGATGGCCTGGGCAGGCACCCCGGCGTTCCAGGCGAAGGAGATGAAGACTGCCAGACGGATCAGTACCGCCTCCTTGCTGACCGGATCGTGGGAGAGGGGATCCAGCTGCTGGGAGATGGCGTCGACAAAGCTCTCCGACAGGTTCCAGCGCCGCGCCAGCTCGGCACCGAGCTGGGCATAGTCATAGCCCAGCATCTCGCGCTGGGCCTCGACCCGGCTGCTCCCCTTCTGGATCGCCAGATTGATGAGCTCCGCCTCTTCCGGCAAGGTGCTCTGGATGAGCAGTTCACCGATGTTGTGGATCAGGGCACAGGTAAAGGCGCTCTCGGGATCCAGCACCTTGGCCTCCTTGGCCAGCGTCCGGGCTATGGTGGCGACCTGGAAGGTCTCGGTCCAGAACTTGTTCTTGTCGAAGCTGGGAGGGGCCTTGAAGCTGCCGATGATGCCGGAGGCGACCACGATGGAGCGCAACCGGTTGAAGCCGAGGCGGATCACCGCCTGATCGATGGAGGTCACTTCGTTGCCACGACGCAGGGCGGCCGAGTTGGCCATCCGCAGCACCTTGACGCTGATCACCTGATCCATGGCGATCTTGGCCGCAATCTCGTCGATGCGGGCATTCTCGTCGTTGAAGCTCTGCATCAACTCGTGCAGCAGCTTGGGAATGGTGGGGAGTTGTTTGATCTTGTCAAACAGACGTTCCATCGACATGGCTGAGGCAGCCTCCATTGCGAACACTGCCTCATATTGTGCCACAGCCGGGCAACATGTTCCTGTTTGTAATGCCGTTTTGTGAGCCCTAGAGCACCCAGTCGCGCAGGGTGTATTCCAAACGGTGCTGTTTGCCCTGCAGTACCAGGTCTTGGCTGGAGCCGCTCAGGGTCGCCCCCTCGGTCAGGGTGGTCAACACGGCCTGCTCTATGGCGTCGAGGGGGGGCATGCAGGCCATCTCGGTGCTGCCCAGGCTGGTGACCCAGAACCTGTCCCCTTTCATATGGCCCTGACCGAAGTAGCGGTTGCAGCCGGCGATGCCGTTGACGGTGAAGTGCTCGCCGATCTCGAAGTCGGGCGGATTGTCGCGCAAGGCAGCGACCGGTTCGCCATCCAGCTTGCTCAATACCCAGTGGTGATGTTGCAGATCCTGCCGGACAAAGGTGGCTGAACTGCAGCCGGCGAGCAGGAAGAGGGGGATGAGCAGGAGTGACAATCTGGACATGGCGGGGCTCCGGTTGATGGGAGCCGCAAGCATAGCCTGTTTGCTTGCCCCGTAGCAGGGCGGAAGCTGGGGCGACCGACCGCTTCTGTCGCCCCTTTGCCGCCAGAGTGTCGTTAAATGGCAACACTCTGGCGATTTAGCCCCATTCAGGGCTTGGTTGCGAAGATCCGCTCGGCATAACGGGCCAGACCCGCAGCCACCGAGCCGAAGTCATCGCCCCCCTCGAGCGGGATAGCCGGCAGCTTCTGGCGGATATAGCTGGCGATCAGCGGCGAGCGGGCGCTACCGCCGGTGACGAAGATGCGGTCGGGTTGCACGCCGGCGGCGGCGATCGCCTCATCCATCAGCTCGCCAATCTTCTCCAGCAGCAGGGCCGAGGCGCCGGCCAGCTGCTCGCGGGTCAGCTCTGCCTCCAGCCCTTTTTCCAGCTCGCTCAGGGCGTGGCGGCTGCTCTCCTGCTCCGAGAGGGCGATCTTGCCCTGCTCGGCGCGCCAGACCAACTGATGGCTCAGCTTGTGGGCCCGCAGGTTGGCAAGGCGGCCCAGCTTGCTGCCGGGCTGGCTGTCGAGCTGCAGATCCTGCAGCTGGCGGGCAGTATCGAGACTGTAGAAACGGCTCTGGGCGCTGACGTCGTTGATGGCGGCTGCATCCCAGAACAGCGGGTGGGGCAGCGGCTTGCCGGTTTTGAGCACCTCGTGCATGCCGAGCAGCGGCATCATCCCCTCCACCGTCAGGCGGATGTCGAAGTCGTTGCCGCCGATGCGCTGACCGCTGTGGCCGAGCAGATCATCGGTGCGATCGAGCCGGTCGCGGTAGCTCGGGCCCATCCGCAGCATGGAGCAGTCGGTGGTACCGCCACCGATATCCACCACCAGCACCACGGCGTCTTCGGTGAGGCGGGCCTCGAATTCAAAACCGGCCGCCACCGGTTCGTAGAGAAACTCCACCTGCTCGAAGCCGGCGATGCGGGCCGCCTCGCTCAGGATGGCGATGGCCTGACGGTTGCTCTCTTCGCCAGCCAAGCCCTGAAAGTTGACCGGACGGCCGATCACCGCCTGGCGGATCGGGGTACCGAGCTGCTGCTCCGCCTGCTGGCGGACGTGGAGCATCATGGCGCAGACGATGTCTTCGAACAGGGCGATCTGGGGGGCCTTGAGACCATAGGCACCGAGGAAGGATTTCGGCGACTTGATGTAGTAGCCATCGTCCGGCTCTTCCAGATAGCGCTCCAGTGCAGCGCCGCCGAAGCTCAGCTCGTCGATCAGCCCCTCTTCGCGCATCTGGCGGCGAACCGCCTGGGCACGGGTGACCACGGGGCCACGCAGCTTGAGATAGGCTGCCTGCTGGCTGTCGGCCAGCCCTTCTGCCAACAGACCGGCGATAGCATCCCGGTGGGGAGCGTGCAGGGTGGAGGGAAGATAGTGGGCACCGCTCAGCTTCAGCAGCCGTGGGCTGCCCTGTTCCATCACGGCGACGGCACAGTTGGAGGTACCGTAATCAAATCCGATAAACATGGGCAGTCAGCTCCTTGGAAAAAAAGGGGGGCTAGCCTACCCGATGGCGCCGAGTCTCACAACCCGGCGCGTGACGAAGAGAGGGCGAGCCCTTATTCCACTTCGTTGTTGCAGCGGCCCTGGCTCTCGATGGCGCGGATATTGCAGAGGGTGGTGTCGGCGATGGCGTGCAGCGCCTCGCGGGTCAGGAAGGCCTGATGGCCGGTAAACAGCACGTTGTGGCAGGCAGACAGACGGCGGAACACGTCATCAGTGATCACCTCGTTGGACTTGTCGGAGAAGAAGAGATCCTCTTCCTCTTCGTAGACATCCAGCCCCAGCGCACCGATACGGGAGGTCTTGAGTGCCTCGATGGCGGCGTTGGCGTCGAGCAGGCCGCCCCGGCTGGTGTTGATGATCATCACCCCGTCCTTCATCTTGGCGAACGCCTCCTTGTTCAGCAGGTGGTAGTTCTCCTTGAACAGCGGGCAGTGCAGGCTGATGACGTCGGACTGGCGAAACAGGGTATCGAGATCCACGTACTCGGCACCGAGATCGATGGCCGCCTGGTTCGGATAGGGATCGCTCACCAGCAGGCGCATGCCAAAGCCCTTGAGGATGCGCAGGGTGGCGATGCCGATCTTGCCGGTGCCGATGATGCCGGCGGTGCGACCGTGCATGTTGAAACCGACCAGCCCCTCCAACGAGAAGTTGGCGTCGCGGGTGCGCTGATAGGCTTTGTGGATGCGACGGTTGAGGGTCATCATCAGGCCTACCGCGTGTTCGGCGACCGCTTCC
Source organism: Aeromonas veronii (assembly GCA_041319085.1). Classification (NCBI taxonomy): domain Bacteria; kingdom Pseudomonadati; phylum Pseudomonadota; class Gammaproteobacteria; order Aeromonadales; family Aeromonadaceae; genus Aeromonas; species Aeromonas veronii. The sequence continues at coordinate 136,647 of CP101033.1, forward strand.
GGGGAGTAGGCGGGCACCCGCACCACCTTCAGCCCCAGCTCCTTGGCGGCGGCCAGGTCCACGTTGTTGTAGCCGGCGCAGCGCAGGGCGATCACCTTGGTGCCGTGGGTGGCCAGCTCGGTCAGCACTTCGCGGTCGGCATCGTCATTGACGAACAGGCACACCACCGGGAAGCCGTGAGCCAGCCGGGCCGTTTTGGCCTCCAGCCGCACATCGAAAAACTCCAGGTCGAAGCCGTACTGGCTGTTGGCCTGGTTGAAATGCTCTTTGTCATAGCTCTTGGTACTGAATACGGCGACTCTCATGGTATGTGCTCCGCAGCGTGTGTGTCGTCAAATTACAACAAAATGGGTCAGCTATCACCGGGCAAACCGGCTGGTTATTGTCCCCACGGCATGATGGGAACGGCGCTGACGGCACTCTTGTACGAACCATCCACCAGTTTGGTGCTGTAGGTCAGGTAAACCAGTGCATTGCGTTTCTGGTCGTAAAAACGCACCACTTTCTGCTCCTTGAACACCAGCGAGGTGCTGACGTCGAACACCTCTTCCCCCGCCTTCAACTTCTCGGGCAGGGTGATGGGGCCGATCTGGTGGCACGACAGGGAGGCGTGGGAGGGATCTTCCGCCAGCCCCAGCCCGCCCTTGACGCCGCCGGTCTTGGGGCGCGCCAGATAGCAGGCGACACCGTCGATGCGGGGATCGTCGAACGCCTCGACCAGGATCTTGTGGTTGGGGCCAACCAGCTTGAAGGCGGTGCTCACCTCGCCGACGGTATCGGCCTTGTCGGCCAGCGCCGGGCCGGCAAACAGGGCGCCCAGCAGCAGGGGCAGGGCGCGGCGAAGGGCGTTATGTCGCGTGTGGCGATGTGTCATGGTCTCTCCTGTTGGGCCTCCCTCAGTAGGGAAGGCGCAAACGACGATAGAGGCTGGCAAGCACCCAGGCGGGGCCGATCAGCAGAAATTGCAGGTCAGCGAGGAAGGAGGGACGCTTGCCCTCGATCTTGTGGCCGACAAACTGGGCGATCCAGAGCAGCACGAGCGCCGCCACCGTAGGCCACAGCAGCGGTCCCTGCCACTGGTAACAGATCCACAGTCCCAGTGCGGTCAGTCCCGCCATTCCCGCAAACAGCGAAAACGACAGCTGCAGATAGAACAGCAGCACCGGAATGGCAGCCACTGCTGCCCAGTTGAGGGGGGTGGGCAAGGGCCCGTGTGGTAGACACCAGAGCAGCGCCAACGAGCAGAGATAGATGCCCGGCACCGCCAGCTTGTGGATGGCGATGTTGACCGGGTGACGATGACTCTGGCCGTACTCTTCAAACCACTCTTTGATTCCCTTCATGGCACCTCCTTGGCGCACAGTGTTTACGTTGCCCGACCCTCATGGTCAGGCGCTCGTGATGCTTATCCCTGCGGTGGATACTCCCAATATTGGGCCGGAATGGATTTTAGCAACGGGGTCATGTCCGGATTGGGCAGGGTGATGGTGACCCGCTGATCGAGGTTGGCGCTGGCCAGCGCTTCACGGATCTTGGGGTTGTCACGGAAGAACTTCATGAAGCTGCCATCGGCATAGGCCCGCTCCAGCCCGGTCTGAATTGCCTTGGCCAGCTTAGGGTATTCGGGGCTGACAAAGAAGAACTGGGCGAAGGGGTAGCGGATCAGCAGATGCTGCTCAATGGCGAGATTGGGATACTGCGCCACCAGCTCGCTGCGCTCGGCGAAAATCTCTACCAGGGCGCGCGGGAAGAAGTCGATCTTGTCACCGTCGTTGATGAGGCGAAACAGGCTGCTGTAACGGCCGGAGAAGGTCGGGATACCGGCAGTTTCCAGGATCTTGTTATCGGCCCAACCGACCCCTTGCGCTGCCTTCAGCTGTTTGAGGTCAGCCAGGGTAGTGATCTGATTGAACTTCTCCTGAGCATCCTCGTGGATGAACGACAGCCGCAATCCTTCCAGCCCGCGAAACAGCGGAATGGGGACGGCAATCAGGGAGGATTCGAGTTCGCTGGAGGTGCCCATCCAGAAGACATTGATGGTCTTGCCCTTGCTCAGCTGCTGCCGGAGGGTGAACTGGTTGAGGTCGAGTTCGACAGGCTGGATGCGAAAAGGTTGCCCGGAGCGGGCCAGGGCCAGTTCCAGCAGCTTGTACTGGTACTCCTGGTCAAGATTGTTGACGGGACGGCTGGGGACCTTGATCGTCAGAATCTGTGCTTGTGCCAGCAGTGGCAGGCACAAACACAGCGTGATGAACCATTTCACTCTCTGTTCTCCTGTAGATTACGGAACGTGTCCGGAGTCTAACAGAACTTGTCACCATCTTGTTGCTAGGCGGTGTGCAAGGTTTGAGCGCGGGGCCCTGCCTTGCTGGCGCCAGTTGCACCAAAATGGTGACGGTTCTTCCAAGAGTCAGGCGACGCGGCGGAACACGTGGGTATCGTTAAATTCCTTGGTGCTCTGGCACTCGACGCAGAAACGGGACTCCGGACGGGCATGCAGTCGCTTGAGAGAGATCTCGTCGCCGCAAGATTCGCAGTAACCGAAATCCCCTTCGCTGATGCGCTTCAGCGCGCCGCGCAGTTTGCGCAGGTGCAGCTTGTCGTGCTCGATGCGGTTCAGCTCCAGACGGCGGGCTTCCTCGATACTGGCACGGTCAATTTCATCAGCCATCTCGTTGGTGTCGGTGGCGATGGCCTGGCTGGCCTGGGAGTTCAGGCGCTCTTCGAGCTCGACGATCTGTCGCTCGATCTGCCCCTTGTAAAAGGCCAGTTGGTCTTCAGTCATGAAATCACACATACGATTAACTACCAGTCAGTTTACTAACCCAATTATCCCTGTTTATGGGGGCTGTCTGCCTACAGACCAAGCCCTTGTATCCCGATTTGCACCTGTTTCATGCAAGAGTGTGCAAAGCAGGGCGGGCCTTGTACCAAAAAAAAGCAGCCAAGCAAAGTAAATAGGATAAGGATTGTGCGCCTTTGCAAAAAAATGGCTCCTTTAGCGGCTGATCTGACGGGATCTGATACCTGGTTTTGGTCGGTTGGCACTGGCTTTGCATTGGGATGTGGCGAGGCCACAAGTGTTTAGTATTTGGTGCCGACCTGGTCATTATGTGCGCCGTTATTTATAGTTTTTTAAACACGCCCGCTTGACATTGCCCTTGATGGCGGGCTTTTATGGTGATGTTGATTACAATTTCATAACAAGGGTGTTCCATATATTAGACACCCTTGCCAATGGCAACCGTAAAGTCGGGGTTTAACATGGACAGTATCAAAGGCTGGATGGAGAGCAATCGCATCACGGAAGTGGAGTGTCTGTTCCCGGATTTCACCGGCAACGCCCGGGGCAAGATCATCCCAGCCAACAAGTTTTTGCGCGAAGGGGGCATGCGTCTGCCCGAGGTGATTTTCACCCAGACGGTGACCGGCGAATATCCGGATGACGACAGCATGATCGACCCGCTGGAGCGGGACATGCAGCTCTATCCCGACCCCAACACCATCCGTTTCGTCCCTTGGGCGCTGGAGCCCACCGCTCAGGTTATCCACGACTGCTTTGACATCAACGGCAAGCTGATCGACATTGCGCCGCGCTCCGTGCTGCGTCGCGTCCTGTCATTTTATGAGAAACAGGGCTGGAAGCCGGTGGTCGCCCCCGAGCTGGAATTTTATCTGGTCAAACGCAACGAAGACCCAGACTATCCGTTGGTGCCGCCGGTGGGTCGCAACGGCCGCCCGGAGACTGCCCGTCAGTCGTTCAGTATCGATGCGGTTAACGAGTTCGATCCCATCTTTGAAGATATGTATGACTACTGCGAGGCGCAGGAGCTGGAGGTCGACACCCTGATCCACGAGTCGGGTGCCGCCCAGATGGAGATCAACTTCCTGCACGGGGATGCCATCGATCTGGCGGATCAGGTGTTTCTGTTCAAGCGCACCATGCGTGAGGCGGCCCACAAGCACGGCATCTACGCCACCTTTATGGCCAAGCCGATGAGCGATGAACCGGGCTCCGCCATGCACATCCACCAGAGTCTGGAAGATGTGAACGGCCACAACCTGTTCGGTACCGCGAGCGGCGGCAACAGCGAACAGTTCATGCACTTCATCGCCGGCCTGCAGAAATACACCCCGGCGGTGACCGCCCTGCTGGCCCCCAACGTCAACTCCTACCGCCGCCTCACCTTTGGCGAGAGCGCGCCGCGCAACGTCCAGTGGGGTGTAGAGAACCGCACCTGCGGTCTGCGGGTGCCCTTCTCCGACCCGAGTGCGCGCCGGGTGGAGAACCGCTTCGCCGGTGCCGATGCCAACCCCTATCTGGCGCTGGCCGCCACCCTGGCCTGTGGCTATCTCGGCATGATGGAGAAGCTGGAGCCCATGCAGGAGATGAAGTCGAGCGCCTATGACCTGCCCTACAGCCTGCCCCGCTCGCTGGAGGAGGCACTCAGCCATCTCGAACAGTGCGAGCCCATCAAGGAGATGCTGGGTGAGCGCTTCACCCGTGCCTTCGTGGCGGTCAAACGCAAAGAGTACGAGACCTACTTCGGGGTGATCAGTCGCTGGGAGCGGGAGTTCCTGCTGCTGAACGTCTGATCCCCCTGTAACGGGGAGGCCGGAGTCGGCCTCCCCGGTCCCTGTATCGAAGACACCGGAAACGAGTCAGGTGGCGGTAGCCACCTGTGAGCGGCTGTGGCTGCGAGCATGCCAGCCTGCCTGATGAATTGACAAAATAATCCTGCTAAATCGAAGGCGCAGGGGAGCAACGAATGCAGCAGACACCCGTGACTGGCACTGACTGCGAGTATGCCGGCCTGCCTGATGAATGGACCAAATAATCCTGCTAAATCGAAGGAACCGAGGAGCAACAAATGCAGCAGACAACCCGTGAGTGGCAACAGCTGGATGCCAGCCACCACCTGCACCCCTTTACCGACTTTCAGGCCCTGAACAAGAAGGGCTCGCGCATCATTACCAAAGCCAGCGGCGTCTATCTGGAAGATTCCGATGGTCACCGCATTCTCGATGGCATGGCGGGACTCTGGTGCGTCAATATGGGTTATGGCCGCCAGGAGCTGGTGGATGCCGCGACCAGACAGATGGAGCAGCTTCCCTACTACAACCTCTTTTTCCAGACCGCGCATCCGCCGGTGATCGAGCTGGCCACTCTGCTGGCCGAAGTGACGCCGTCCCATCTCAACCATGTCTTCTTTACCGGCTCCGGCTCCGAGTGCAACGACACCGTGCTGCGGATGGTGCGCCACTACTGGGCCAGCAAGGGGCAGCCGGAGAAGCAGGTGATCATCAGCCGCCACAACGCCTACCACGGCTCCACCGTGGCGGGGGCGAGTCTGGGCGGCATGAAGGGGATGCATCAGCAGGGCAATCTGCCCATTCCCGGCATAGTCCATATTGATCAGCCCTATCACTTCGGTGAAGGGCAGGGGATGAGCGCCCACGAATTCGGGCTGGAGCGGGCTCGCCAGCTGGAGCAGAAGATTCTGGAGCTGGGGGTGGACAAGGTGGCTGCCTTTATCGGCGAGCCGATCCAGGGAGCGGGCGGCGTCATCATTCCGCCCGACAGCTACTGGCCCGAGATCCAGCGCATCTGCGATCAATACGGCATTCTGCTCATCGCCGACGAGGTGATCTGTGGCTTTGGCCGTACCGGCCACTGGTTCGCCAGTGAAGGGTTTGGCATCAAGCCGGACCTGATGTGTCTGGCCAAGGGGATCACCTCCGGTTATCTGCCGCTCGGCGCTGTGATGGTGAGTGACCGGGTTGCCAAGGGGCTGGTGGAAGAGGGGGGCGAGTTCAACCACGGCTTCACCTACTCGGGCCATCCGGTCTCTTGCGCCGTGGCGGTAGCCAATATCCAGCTTATGCAGAAAGAGAGCATAGTTAAGCGAGTGCATGATACTATTGGTCCCTATTTGCAGCGCCGCTGGGCGGAGCTGGCCGATCATCCGCTGGTGGGGGAAACCCGTGGCCGCGGGCTGGTCGCCGCGTTGGAAATCGTTGAGGACAAGCAGACCAACCGGCGTTTCCCGGCTCAGGCAAATGCGGGGATGACTTGCCGGGAGTTCTGCTTTAACAATGGCTTGGTGATGAGGGCGGTAGGCGATACCATGATCATATCGCCCCCCTTGGTCATCACCGAGGAACAGGTTGATGAATTGGTCGATCTGGCCAGGCTCAGTCTGGATCTGACAGCCGAAAAGCTGAAAGGTTGAGGTGGGTCTGGCAGGTTGGCATGCGCATACAATTTGCTTAGGAGACAAGGATGATGTCTTTCAAAACAGGAGTGATCGCTGCCTCTGTGGCGCTGGTCATGGCAAGTGCCGGAGCAATGGCTGAAGAGAAGGTGCTGCACGTCTACAACTGGAGCGACTACATAGCGCCGGATACCCTGGAAAATTTCCAGAAAGAGACGGGCATCAAGGTGGTCTACGACGTATTTGACAGCAACGAGGTGCTGGAAGCCAAGTTGCTGGCGGGCAGTTCGGGCTATGACGTCGTGGTGCCGTCCAACTCCTTTCTGGCCAAGCAGATCCAGGCAGGCGTGTTCCAGAAGCTGGACAAGTCCAAAATCTCCAACTGGAAGAACCTGGACACCGCGTTGCTCAAGGCACTTGAGCCGAGCGATCCGGCTAACCAGTACTCAGCACCGTATCTGTGGGGCACCATCGGCTACGCCTATAACATCGACAAGGTAAAGGCGGTGTTGGGGGCGGATGCGCCGCTGGACTCCTGGGATCTGGTGTTCAAGCCGGAGAACATGGCCAAGTTGAAAGAGTGCGGCGTTTCCTTCCTCGACTCACCAACCGAAATGCTGCCGGCAGCCTTGCTGTATCTGGGTTTTGATCCGAACAGCCAGAAGCCTGATGAGTTGAAGAAGGCGGAGGAGTTGTTCCTTTCCATCCGTCCCTACACGGCCTACTTCCACTCCTCCAAGTACATCTCGGATCTGGCCAACGGCAACCTCTGTGTGGCGGTTGGTTATTCCATGGACCTGCAACAGTCCAAGGCGCGGGCGATCGAGGCCAAGAACGGCATCAAGCTGAACTACGTGATCCCGAAAGAGGGGGCTGGCAGCTTCTTCGACATGCTGGCCATCCCGGCTGATGCCAAGAACGTCGAATCTGCTCATTTGTTCCTGAACTATTTGATGAAGCCTGAGGTGATCGCCAACATCACCAACCAGATTCATGCGCCCAATGGCAATAATGCCTCCACTCAGTTTGTGGACAAGGCCATCAGCTCGGATCCAGGGGTATACCCGCCCGAGGCCACCATGGCGAAAATCTATACCTTCCCGGCGCTGCCGGCCAAAGTACAGCGTGTAATGACTCGCAGCTGGACCAAGATCAAGTCCGGCAAGTAAGTGACGAATGCCCTCCCGGTCCGCAGTTCGGCCGGGAGGGGAGTGATGCCATCTATCCGGATGGGCCGCGCGAATGGATGCGTCGACGGTCAACCATTGAACAGGAGAGCTGACACAGTGAATACAACCAAGTTGATAACCATAGCGCTGACCATGGGATTGGCGAATGTGGTCCAGGCTGCCCCTGTGCTGCACTTCTATAACTGGTCTGACTATATCGGCGAGACCACCCTCAGCGACTTTCAGCGGGCGACCGGGATCAAGACTATCTATGATGTGTTTGACTCTAACGAGACGCTGGAAGGCAAGTTGCTGACGGGGCGGACCGGTTACGATTTGGTGGTGCCCTCCAATAATTTCCTGGCCAAACAGATCAAAGCGGGGGCCTTCCAGAAGCTGGATCACGCCCAGCTGCCCAATCTGGCCAACCTGGATCCCGTGCTGCTCAAGCAGCTCGACAAGGTGGATCCAGGTCATCAGTACGCCGTGCCCTATCTGTGGGGTACCAACGGCATCGGTTACAACATCGACAAGGTCAAGGCCGTGCTGGGAGTCGACAAGATTGACTCCTGGGCCGTGATCTTCGAACCGGAAAATATGCAGAAACTGGCCCGTTGCGGCGTCGCTTTCCTCGACTCGGCCGACGAGATGATCCCGGCTGCGCTCAACTATCTGGGGCTCAACCCCAACAGCCAGGATCCGGCGGATCTCAAACGCGCCGAGGAGCAACTGCTCAAGGTGCGTCCCTACGTGGCCTATTTCCACTCCTCCAAGTACATTGGCGATCTGGCCAACGGCGACATCTGTGTGGCGGCCGGTTTCTCCGGCGACATCCTGCAGGCGGCGGCCCGTGCCGATGAAGCCGGCAAGGGGATCAAGATCGCTTACAGCATACCGAAGGAGGGGGGCAACCTCTGGTTCGACATGATGGCGATCCCGGCCGATGCCACCAATGTGAAAGAGGCGCACGCCCTCATCAACTACGTGCTGCAGCCCGAGGTGATTGCCCAGATCAGCAATTATGTGGGCTACGCGAACCCCAACGCCAAGGCGGGGGAGTTCATGGAGGAGCAGGTGCGCAATAACGAATCTGTCTATCCACCCCAGGCGGTGCTGGAGCGGCTCTATGTGCAGCAGGCACATCCCCGCGCGGTGCAGCGCCTGATCACCCGGAGTTGGACCAAGATCAAGTCCGGAACCTAACCTTGGCGCCCATCCCGGGGCGCCAGACTGTTTTATGGATCGGCCCCGGCCGGTATTACCTTTGGGAGTTTGGTAATGGCGATAGCCTCCAGTGCCTACAAGAAAGCCCTCGAGGGCAGCCAGCAACGCAAAGAAGTGCTGGTGAAGATTGATCGGGTAAGCAAGCAGTTCGATGAAACGCTGGCGGTCGACAACGTGTCCCTCAACATCCACAAGGGCGAGATCTTCGCCCTGCTGGGCGGGTCCGGCTCCGGCAAGTCCACCCTGCTGCGGATGCTGGCGGGGTTCGAGCGCCCCACCGAGGGACGCTTATTCCTCGATGGGGTCGACATCACCGATATGCCGCCCTATGAACGCCCCATCAACATGATGTTCCAGTCCTACGCCCTGTTCCCCCACATGACGGTGGCGCAGAACATCGCCTTCGGTCTCAAGCAGGATGGCCTGCCCAAGGCGGAGGTCGATGCCCGGGTGGAGGAGATGCTCAAGCTGGTGCAGATGACCCAGTATGCGCGCCGCAAGCCCCATCAGCTCTCTGGTGGTCAACGCCAGCGGGTGGCGCTGGCTCGCTCCCTGGCCAAGCGGCCCAAGCTGCTGTTGCTGGATGAGCCCATGGGGGCGCTTGACAAGAAGCTGCGTTCCCAGATGCAGCTCGAGCTGGTCGAGATCATCGAGCGCGTCGGGGTAACCTGCGTCATGGTGACCCACGACCAGGAAGAGGCGATGACCATGGCCGAGCGGATCGCCATCATGCACCTCGGTTGCATCGAACAGATCGGCAGCCCGATGGACATCTACGAAACCCCGGCCAGCCGGCTGGTGTGCGAGTTCATCGGCAACGTCAACCTGTTTGACGGCCTACTGGTGGAGGATGAGCAGGACCACGCCACCATCGCCTGCGCCGATCTGGAGCAGCCCATCTATGTGGGCCACGGCATCAGCTCCCGCGCCGAGAACAAGAAAGTCACCTACGCCCTGCGGCCGGAAAAACTGCTGATGAGCCTGCAAAAGCCGGTGGAGATCGAGCATCCGGACTTCAACTGGACCAAGGGTGAAGTCTATGACATCGCCTATCTGGGCGGTCATTCGGTTTATCACATCCAGTTGCCTTCGGGCAAAATCGTTCAGGCATTCATCGCCAACGCCGAACGCCACGGCAAACGGCCGACCTGGGATGACCAGGTGTTCCTCTACTGGGAAGATGACAGCGGCGTGGTGCTGCAATCATGATGGCATTGAGACGACTGAAGGCGCTGGGGGGGCGGCAGCTGGTGATCGGCATTCCGTTCTTCTGGCTGTTCCTGTTCTTCCTGCTGCCCTTCATCATAGTGGTGAAGATCAGCTTCGCCGAAGCGGACGTAGCGATCCCGCCCTACACCGATGTGGTGAGCTGGGCCGACGATCAGCTCACCATCTTGCTGCACATGGGCAACTATCTGCTGCTTCAGGAAGATGAGCTCTACATCGCGGCCTATCTCGGCTCCCTCAAGATGGCCTTCATCAGCACTGTGCTCTGTCTGCTGATCGGCTATCCGATGGCTTATTCCATCGCCCGGGCCAACAAGGAGACCCAGACCGTTCTGCTGCTGCTGATCATGATGCCGACCTGGACCGCGATCCTGATCCGGGTCTACGCCTGGATGGGCATTCTCAGCAACAACGGCCTGCTCAACAGCCTGTTGATGAGCATTGGCCTCATCAACGAGCCGCTGCAGATCCTCAATACCAACCTGGCGGTCTACATCGGCATCGTTTACTCCTACCTGCCGTTCATGGTGCTGCCGCTCTACGCCAACCTGGTCAAGCACGACCAGAGTCTGCTGGAGGCAGCCTCCGACCTCGGCGCCCGCAACCTGACCCGGTTCTGGCAGATCACGGTGCCGCTCTCCAAGAACGGCATCATCGCTGGCTGCATGCTGGTGTTCATTCCGGTGGTGGGCGAGTTTGTCATTCCGGAGCTGCTGGGCGGCCCCGAGACCCTGATGATCGGCAAGGTGCTGTGGCAGGAGTTCTTCAACAACCGTGACTGGCCGGTGGCGTCCGCCCTGGCAGTGGTGATGCTGGCGGTGCTGATCATCCCGATCATCCTGTTCAACCGTAACCAGGCCAAAGAGCTGGAGGGTAAAGTATGAGGCGCTTTGGTTTTGCCAAGCTGATGCTGTGGCTGGGGCTGCTGTTCATCTACCTGCCGATGATCATCATGGTGATCTACTCCTTCAACGCCTCCAAGCTGGTGACGGTATGGGGCGGCTGGTCGCTGAAGTGGTATTTCGGCCTGCTCGACAACAAGCAGTTGATCGGTTCGGTACTACGTTCGCTGGAGATCGCCTGCTATACCGCCATCGCGGCGGTGGCGCTGGGGACGGTGGCGGCCTTCGTGCTGACCCGGATCCCGCACTTCCGCGGCCGCACCCTGTTCGGCGGCATGGTGACGGCGCCGCTGGTGATGCCCGAGGTGATCACCGGTCTCTCCCTGCTGCTGCTGTTCGTGGCCATGGCCCAGCTGGTGGGCTGGCCCGCCGAGCGCGGCATGGTGACCATCTGGATAGCACACACCACCTTCTGTACCGCCTATGTGGCGATCGTGGTGTCGGCCAGACTGCGGGAACTGGATCTCTCCATCGAGGAGGCGGCCATGGATCTGGGGGCCAAGCCGTGGAAGGTGTTCTTCCTGATCACCATCCCGATGATCGCCCCCTCGCTGGCAGCGGGCGGCATGATGTCGTTTGCCCTGTCGCTGGATGACCTGGTGCTGGCGAGTTTCGTCTCCGGCCCGGGCTCGACCACGCTGCCGATGGAGGTCTTCTCGGCGGTGCGGCTCGGGGTGAAGCCCGAGATCAACGCGGTGGCCAGCCTGATCCTGCTGTCGGTGTCGCTGTTCACCTTCAGCAGCTGGTATCTGATGGCCAAGGCGGAGAAACGTCGCCGCGCCGAGATCGCCATGACTACCCAGATGCAGGCAGTCGCCTGACCTCGTGTTAAGATCCGCATTCTCTCGTCAATCCGGAGGATGAGAATGCGGATCTCCCTTTTTAGCGGCTGCGGCACCGAGCTGGTGCCCGGCCTCATCTCTGCAATCCACAAACAGGTGGTGACGGTGCCGGTTCGTTGCACCTTTGCCGGTCTGGAAGAGGATGAGCAGAGCGATCAGCGTCATCACGGCGGCCCGGATCGGGCGCTCCACTACTATCCCGCCGATCACTACCCCTGGTGGCACAACTGGCAGACGGCGCTGGGCCTGCCGGCCCCACGCACCCCCTGGCAACCGGCCGCCTTTGGCGAGAACCTCTCCGGGGTCGGGCTGACCGAAGCGCAGGCCTGCATCGGCGATGTCTATCGGCTCGGCGAGGCGCTGATCCAGATCAGCCAGCCGAGATCCCCCTGCTTCAAGCTCAACCAGCGTTTCGGCTATGGCCAGATGTCTCAGGTGATGCAGCTAAGCGGCCGCTGCGGCTGGCTGCTGCGGGTGCTGGAGGAGGGGATGGTGTCGCCGGAACCGACTATGGAGCTGGTGGACAGGCCTTATCCAGAGCTGACGGTGAAGCGCACGGCGGATATCCTGTTCAATCAGGTGCGCAACGAGGCCGACCTGTTGCTGTTGCTGGAAAATCCGGCCCTCTCGCCAAACTGGCGCCAGCATGCCGCCGACTGGCTGGAGCATGGCACTGTGGCTGACTGGCAGCGCCGTCTGCTGGGTCCGGCATCCCTGCGCTTGACCTGACGGCGGGTTGCCGGAATGTCACCCTGCTGGCAGCAGCCCGGTAAACGGGTGAAAAGAGTGCTGATTAGTTGAGCGAACGGCACTTTTTTTCCTGCCAAATGCAAAAAAGGCTTGTGTCAGGTCGGGGCTTTCGGTAAATTCCCGTCCCGCAGACATCGGTGTGTAGCGCAGCTTGGTAGCGCACTTCGTTCGGGACGAAGGGGTCGGAGGTTCGAATCCTCTCACACCGACCAAATTCAACAAGGGCTTAGCTTCGGCTAGGCCCTTGTGCTTTTCCGGTCCCCCTGTTCTGTGGGGCATTTTGATTTGCTGTCCTGTTTACCATATCTGCAATCGACCGCTATTGGATCCTTATCCATTGTTTCCTCCTTCTGGGAAACCTGTCACTTCGATAGCTATCTGCTTCTGGTGAAATTCATCACACATTGATGCCCGTCAAGGTTGATTCGCAATGGTGCCGTTGTGTCACCAAGTCGCATGTTCGGCTTCATATCTATTTCAATTGGTTGCCGCTAAAAAACCGGTACATGTGCCGTGTGTAACCCTTGCCCATGGTCTATATTAATAATGCTATCACAAAGGAGTGGGGTTGCTGACATGAACAGATTGATGATATCGGCTGTGGTTGTCGTGATGATATCGGCGTGTAGTACGGTACAGGCGACACAACCGACCCCGCAGGGGGCGCTGGAATATGATGAAATTCAAGGCTGGGTGACGGTCGATCCGCAAGTTCCTGTCGAGCGTGTTTCGGTACAGGGTCTGGACGATCCAGAGATGAACGATTAATCGTGCTAGCGATTGATGCCAAGGCCATCCTGCAGATGGCCTTTTGTTTATCTGGTGTTGTTTGTTACTTTTTCCCCTGCCGACCTGCCGACCTGCCGACCTGCCGACCTGCCGACCTGCCGACCTGCCGACCTGCCGACCTGCCGACCTGCCGACCTGCCGACCTGCCGACCTGCCGACCTGCCGACCTGCCGACCTGCCGACCTGCCGACCTGCCGACCTGCCGACCTGCCGACCTGTCGACCTGCCGATAGGCCAAGACTCTACGAGCCATGATTGCCTGTTTGTGTTGCGGGTTCACGGTGTGTGGCGCCACACTTTGCTCCGCGATCCGCGATCCGCGATCCGCGATCCGCGATCCGCGATCCGCGATCCGCGATCCGCGATCCGCGATCCGCTATCTGTTTCAGCTTGTGATGGCAATCCACTCTTATCCCGGTCGGGAGGAGATATAGGGGTGATAAGTCGGTGGATTATGGGAAGGATGGGTAAAGGTTGGGTATAAGCAGGTGGTGTTTAGGGGGCGAGGGGCTGTCGATAGTGTGGTGGCTGCGGACATTAAAAGGGCCACCGCTCGGTGGCCCATCGTTGGAGTCTGATCCTGACTCCGGCACTCTAGATTGTGGCAATCTCGCTATGGGTCTTGTCTATGGAGCCCTCCTTGCGCGCCAGGCGCTTACTCAGATATGCCAGTGCTGATGCCGCAAAGCCTTGAAACTGTGTTGAGGCAGCAAGGCCGCGTGCTTGGGGTACTCACTAATGAAATGTTCTATTCCCTCCATCAGTTGTGCACGTAATGAAATCACGGGCTCATGCCAAGCTTGCAGGCATAAATGGCCGGGGATCAACTGCTCCTGATAATCTTCCAGCAGCTGTTCTGGCCAGGGTTCAATACCGGAATTGCGTTGCAGTAAATAGTGGGCGGCGGGTTCACGGGCATAAATGAACTGAATTTGGGCCAGATCGCGTTGGCATAGCGTTTGACTGTTGATGTGACAGGTCAAATATTTTCCCGTTTTCAGATCCAGAAAGTGACCGCGTTGCCGACAGGGAACGATGCGATACCAAGGCAGGGGTGAGGAGAGAGAATACCCCTCAAGCTCCTGTTCCAACCAGTGGCGACACTCGCGTGTCTGCACCTCGTCGAGCATGGACTCGAGCTGTGTCAACAAGGCTCTGGATGGTTTGATGGCCAGTTTCGCACTCATCGCCTGCAATCCTCCCTCTGCACACAATTCCGACTATCAGTATGGACCTTGTTCGGCCAGAGGGGGTAAGGAATCTAATGATTAAAAGTGGATTAGCCGCGTGGTTTTTATGCACTAACTTGGTTCAACCCACCAGATAGGTGCCGGTGCCAAAGGCAATGTGGGTGCCCTCTTCGTTGTGCAGCTCCATCCGGGCGACGGCGACCTTGCTGCCAGACCGGATGATGTGGGCGGTGGCGATAAACTCGTTGCCGCGCCCCGGGCGCAGGTAATCCACCCGCAGATCGATGGTGCCGAGGCGGGCGAAGCGCTCCTTGAGATAGCTGGGGGAGAACTCCTCCAGCTCGTCGATGCAGGAGGCCGCGACGATCATGCCTCCCGCTACATCCAGCAGTGTGGCGGTGACGCCGCCGTGCAGGATGTGGTGGAAAGGATTGCCGATCAGCTTGTCATCCATCTTGATGCGCAATTCGACCTTGTCGAAGTCGTAGTGGGTCACCTGCATGCCGATCAGCTTGTTGAAGGGCATCTTCTCGGCAAACAGGTTGGCAATGCCACTGAGCGCCATCTTCTTGAGCATCTGTTTCATTCTCTGATCCCAATCCTTGTCATCAAAGCCGAGTAAAAACTCCAGCCAGTCTGCAACAGTTCCTTAACAGTCGCAATGGCAGGTTTATTGTGGGCGGCGGCTGCTTTAGAATGGCGACCCCAAAGGAGAGCCCATGACCGCGATTGCCGAAACCCTGCCAGATCCTCAGCCAGAGAGTCCGCTTGCCCTGCTGCAGGCGGTCTTCGGCTATCAGCAGTTTCGGCCGGGTCAGCTCGAGATCATCGAGCAGATCGTCGCGGGGCGCGATGCGCTGGTGCTCAAGCCCACCGGTGGCGGCAAGTCGCTCTGTTACCAGATCCCGGCACTGCTGCGGCCCGGGCTCGGTGTGGTGGTCTCTCCCCTTATTTCGCTGATGAAGGATCAGGTCGACAGCCTGCGCGCCAACGGCGTGGCGGCGGTCTATATCAACTCGGCCCTCAGTCGGGAGGAGATGATCCAGAACTTCGCCGCCATGCGTCGTGGCGAGATCAAGTTGGTCTATGTATCGCCGGAACGCTTGCTGCAGCACGAGTTTATGGATCGGCTGGCCGAGCTGCCGCTCGGGCTGTTCGCCATCGACGAGGCGCACTGCGTCTCCCAGTGGGGCCATGACTTCCGACCGGAGTATGCGGCGCTGGGGCGGCTAAAACAGTGGTTTCCGCAGGTGCCGGTGGTGGCGCTCACCGCGACCGCCGACGAGGCGACCCGCAGCGACATGCTGCATCGGTTGGAACTCCACGATCCCTTTATCCACACCGCCAGCTTCGATCGCCCCAATATCCGCTACAGCCTGGTGGAGAAGTTCAAGGCGGCCGAACAGCTGTTGCGTTACGTGCAGAGCCAGAAGGGCAACTGCGGCATCGTCTACTGCTCCAGTCGCAACCGGGTGGAGGAGGTGGCCGAGCGGCTATCTCGCCACGGCTGCAAGGCGGCGCCCTATCATGCCGGGCTGCCGCTCGAGCAGCGCCAGCAGACCCAGGATGCTTTCCTCAAGGATGACATCGAGATCGTGGTGGCGACGGTGGCGTTCGGTATGGGCATCGACAAGCCCAACGTGCGTTTCGTGGTGCACTACGACATTCCGAAGAACATCGAATCCTACTATCAGGAGACCGGCCGTGCCGGGCGCGATGGCACCCCCGCCGAGGCGCTGCTGCTTTACGATCCTGCCGACATCGGCCGGGTGCGCCGCCTGCTCGACAACATCGAGAATCCCCAGCAGTTGCAGGTGGAGCAGTACAAGCTCAACGTAATGGCGGCCTTTGCCGAGGCGCAGACCTGCCGCCGTCAGGTGCTGCTCAACTACTTCGGCGAGTACAACGACAAGCCGTGCAGCAACTGCGATATCTGTCTCGATCCGCCCAAGAGCTATGACGGCACGGAAGATGCCCAGAAGGCGCTCTCCTGCGTCTGGCGGGTGGGGCAGGCCTTCGGGGTGGGTTATGTGGTGGAGGTGCTGCGCGGCTCGCTCAACCAGCGCATCAAGGATCACGGCCACGACAAGCTCTCGACCTATGGCATCGGTAAGGATCAGAGCCACGAATACTGGATGAGCGTGATCCGCCAGCTGATCCACAAGGGGCTGCTGACCCAGAACATCACTCGCAATCTGGTGCTGCAGCTGACCGAAGCGGCCCGCCCCGTGCTGCGTGGCGAGGTGAAGCTGGAGCTGGCGGTGCCCCGCCTGCAGCCCATCTCCAGCCGCAAGGAGAAGCGTAACGGCCTGCTCGACAACGCCAACTACGACAAGCGTCTGTTCAAGGAGCTGCGTGGCCTGCGCAAGCAGATTGCCGAGGACGAAGAGGTGCCGCCTTACGTGGTGTTCAACGACGCGACCCTGGTGGAGATGGCTCAGCTGATGCCGATGACCGAAGACGAGATGCTGGCTATCAACGGTGTCGGTCACCGCAAGCTGGAGCGCTTCGGCGAAGCTTTTATGGACCTGATCATCGACTACTGCCGTCGGTAAGAAAGCTTGGCGAAGCACGGCCGAATGGATGCTTCGCCAACTGGGAGGCGCCCGACAGTCGGGTGCAGCAGATTACTTGAGGCTGGCGTAATAGGCTGCCAGATTGTCGATATCCGCATCGGTCAGCGGCGCCATAAAGGGAACCATCAGGGGTTCTTTGCGGGTGCCATCCTTGAACGCTTTCAACTGTTTCACCAGATAGGCGGCATTCTGACCCGCCAGATGGGGATAGTTGGGGATCATCGCCTTGCCTTCCACGCCGTGACAGGCGGCACAGACCGCTGCCTTGGCTTTGCCGGCTTCTATATCGGCAGCCTTGGCCTGATGACCCCACGCCAGTGCCAGCAAGGGCAGGGCATATACCCATTTTTGCATCTTCTTCTCCTTGAATTGAAAAATGATGGTTGCCAGTGAGCACAAGCATGGCTGACGGCAGTATAAAGAGTGACACGAGCATACGCAGGGACGAATGGCACAACCATGAAGTTGATCAACACTTTTGCGACCGAGCTACCCTGGGCCTGTGAACCCGTAGCCCCTCAGCCGCTGCAGCAGCCCCGGTTGCTTCATCTCAACCGGGCTTTGCTGGATGAGTTGGGGCTGGGAGGGGTCAGCGAGGCTGACTGGATCGCCTGTTGTGGCGAGGGAAAAGTGCTGCCCGGTATGCAGCCGGTAGCTCAGGTCTATGCCGGCCATCAGTTTGGGGGTTATAGCCCCCGGCTTGGTGATGGTCGCGCGTTGTTGCTGGGTGAGCAGCAGGCGCCGGATGGTCAGCGCTGGGATCTGCACCTGAAGGGAGCAGGTAAAACCCCGTTCTCCCGTTTTGGTGACGGTCGCGCCGTGCTGCGCTCCAGCATCCGCGAATATCTCGCCTCCGAGGCGCTCCATGCCCTCGGCATCCCGACCACGCGGGCGCTGGTGCTGGTGGGCAGCCAGGAGCCCGTTTATCGCGAGCAGGTGGAGACGGGAGCGACCGTGCTGCGCACCGCCCCCAGCCATCTGCGCTTCGGTCATATCGAGTATTTCGCCTGGAGCGGGCAGGGAGAGAAGATCCCGCCACTCATCGACTATCTGCTGCGCCACCACTTCCCCGAGCTGGAGAGTGGCGCCGAACTGTTTGCCGAGGTCGTGCGCCGCACCGCGCGGTTGATTGCCAAATGGCAGGCGGCGGGCTTCTGTCACGGGGTGATGAATTCCGACAACATGTCGCTGCTCGGCCTGACGCTGGATTACGGGCCATTCGGCTTTATCGATGCCTACGTGCCCGATTTTGTCTGCAACCACTCGGATCCGGCGGGCCGCTACGCGCTGGATCAGCAGCCTGCGGTCGGTTACTGGAATCTGCAAAAGCTGGCGCAGGCGCTGGCGGGGCATGTGGATGGTGATGCGCTGGCCGCGGCGTTGGCCCAGTATGAACAGCAGCTGATGCTGCACTACTCCGAACTGATGCGGGCCAAACTCGGGCTGGCGGTGTGGGAGGAGGATGACCCGGCACTATTCCGCGAGCTGTTCCGGCTGCTGGCGGTCCACAAGGTGGATTACCACCTGTTCCTGCGTCGGCTCGGCGAGGTGACGCGAGATGGCGCCTGGCCCGCGTCTCTGCTGGCCCTGCTGCCTGAACCAGGTGTTTGGCAGGAATGGCTGGAACGCTATCGGGGGCGGCTGATGCGCGAAGGAAGCGAGGATGCCGTGCGCAAGGCGCAGATGGATGCCATCAATCCCAAGTATGTGCTGCGCAATGCGCTGGCCCAGCAGGTGATCGACGCCGCCGACGCAGGGAATATGCAGCCGTTCGAGCGGCTGTTCACCGCCTTGCTGCGCCCCTATGATGAACAACCCGAATATGAGGATCTCGCCACTCCGGCCGCTACATGGTATTGCGGTGGTGAGCTCTCCTGCAGCAGCTGAGGGACAGGGCATGAGTTGGCAAATCAAACAGATAGATAGCGAAGCTGGCGTGGTGACGCTGGATTGTCCGGCGCTCGACTGGGACAGGTTTCCGCTGTTGGCGCAGGCTTTGCTGCGAGAGTGGGAGCTGCAGCCGCTCGAGCAGGATGCGGGGGCCGACCGCCATAGCTGGTTGTTGGAGTTTGAAGGGAGCCAGTTTCGGCTGGAGTACGAACACTACAGCGGCTGCTGGCTGGAGGCGGTGCGCCCGGCGGATCGGGAGGCGCTGCTCTGGCTCGCCAGACAGCACAAGGCGTGATTATCGCCTGCCAGGCCAGCTCTGCCGCTGGCCAACTTGGGTGAGCCTAATCGCATAAAGATTGAACTATCGGTTTGGGGGCGTATAATCTCGCCCCTCAATTATCGCCAATGGTGGCGATATGGGTTCCCTAACCCCATTAACCAAAAAGGTCACAAGATGAATCTGACCCCTGCGCAGTACCAAACGGCGCTCGTTCGCCTGTCGTTGTTCCACATCCTGATCATTGCCAGCAGCAACTATCTGGTGCAGCTGCCGATCACCGTGTTTGGCTTCCATACCACCTGGGGTGCGTTCAGCTTCCCGTTTATCTTCCTGGCCACTGACCTGACGGTGCGGATCTTCGGTGCCGGTCTGGCACGCAAGATTATCCAGACCGTGATGCTGCCTGCGCTGGCGGTCTCCTATGCGCTCTCCGTGCTCTTCTTCGAAGGGAGCTTCCAGGGGGTTGGTCATCTGGCCGAATTCAACCTGATCGTGGCGCGTATCGCGCTGGCCAGCTTTATGGCCTATCTGGTAGGGCAGTTCATGGATGTGGTGGTGTTCAACCGCCTGCGTCTGCTCAAGCAGTGGTGGGTTGCACCAGCGGCCTCCACCCTGTTCGGTAATCTGGTCGATACCATCGCTTTCTTCAGTGTGGCCTTCTGGCGCACCACAGATCCTTTCATGGCCGAGCACTGGGTCGAGATCGCAACCGTCGATTACGTATTCAAGTTGCTGATAAGCCTTGGTTTGTTCGTGCCGCTCTACGGTGTCTTGTTGCGCTACCTCAGCCGCAAGCTGGTGGGCGAGGCCGGATTATCCAGCCTGCAAACGGCCACCCGGCAAGCCTGACGAGATTGGCCACCCTTCGCGGTGGTCAATTTTTTTGCACTTTCTGCAAATAGTGCTTGCCTAGTTAAATGAGAATGATTATTGTTAACTTGTTTTCCGGGAAAGACTTCATTCGTTCCAACGTGATGGACTTCTTGTGAAGGCACGACATTGCTCACATTGCTTCCAGTTAAGGGCCAGTTTATCTGGCCCTCTTTTTTTGTCATTTTTCAGCAAGTTACAGACATAAAAAACGGGAGCCAAGGCTCCCGTCGTCACTCTGTCTGTGGCTTACTCGATATCGAGTGCCTCGGGTGAGAGGATCACCCCTGTGGTATCGGCGTAAAGGTGGTCGTCAGGCAGGAAGGTCACGCCACCGAAGTTGACCGGCAGATCAGTCTCCCCTACATCCTTGCTGTCGGCACCGACCGGAATGGCTGCCAGTGCCTGAATGCCGATATCCAGATCTTCCAGAATATCGACTTCGCGGACGCAGCCGTAGCAGACAATCCCTTCCCAATCGTTCTCGGCCGCCGTGGTGGCGATGTCGCTGTCGATCAGAGCTCGGCGCATGGAGCCACCGCCATCGATCAGCAAGACGCGTCCCAGTCCGTTCTCTTTGACGAGTTCACGGATCAGGCCATTCGATTCGAAGCATTTGACGGTGGTGATGACGCCGCCGAAAGAGGCACGGCCGCCGAAGGAGCAGAGCATGGGTTCAAGCACATCCACCATGTCCTGATAGATGTCGCACAGTTCAGAAGTATTGTATTCCATAGTGTCAAATCCACGGCTGGAAACAGGTGCAATCAGTATAAGGAGTGGGTGGGGCATTTCAATGAATATTCCTTGCACAGATCACCTGCCGCCGCATTTCTGCATAAGCTCAATGCAGTTCCCCCCCCACTTTGTGAGAGGTTCACCGCGCTTGTCCGTCATAAGTTGATCCTGAATACCGTGCTGGTTGCCGTTGCCATGCTGGTACTGAGCGGCCTGTTTATCTACTCCAGTCAGATGCAACGTCATCTGAGTGAAGCTCAACGCAATATCGATCAGCTGGAGATCGCCATGCTCAACCTGCGGCGGGCCGAGAAGGACTTTATGAGCAGCAAGGAGATGACCTTCGTATCAGGTGCTGACCGACTTTCATCAGCGGAACCAGACGTTGGTGGCCTATGAGGTGCGCAATCTGGCGATTCGCACCCAGAAATCGACTCAGGAGATCGCCGGCATCATCAGTTCGCTGCAGAAACAGACCGGCAGTATCGTCGAGGTGATGGCGACCTGTCGCGAGCAGGGCAACCGCAGCTCGGATCAGGCCAGTACCGCAGGGGCGTTGCTGGGGCAGATCACCCAGGATGTTACCCACAGCATGGATATGAGTACCCAGATCGCAACAGCTATCGAGCAACAGAGTCTGGTGGCCAACGAGGTCAACCGCAACGTCAACAACATTCGCGATATTGCCCAAAAGTCGAGCACCATGGCGGAAGAAAATGCCAAGTCCAGCGACGGACTCAATCAACAGGCTCAGCTATTGAATCAGGCCGTCGCGAAATACCGGGTTTAGTGACCGGACTGACATCCTTGCGAGGTTTTTGTATCAGAGTGGCAATGATTTGAACGTAATGGCTGTTATTGCGGGGATTCGCTCATATAATCGCCGCCACTATGATGATTCGGAAGGATTCGATGGCAAAGTCGCTGGTGGCCGTATTCGGGCTGCTCTGTTCCTGTCTGGTGTTGGCAGGGTCGGCGCTCCAGGCTACCCCACTCAAGCCCGGCATGGAGCCGCTGCTCAGCTGGTTCAACGGGGCCTTTACGAGCCGGGAGCAGGCCAGTTACGACA
This sequence comes from Aeromonas veronii, assembly GCA_041319085.1. NCBI lineage: Bacteria > Pseudomonadati > Pseudomonadota > Gammaproteobacteria > Aeromonadales > Aeromonadaceae > Aeromonas > Aeromonas veronii. The sequence goes on from CP101033.1 coordinate 158,378, forward strand.
GCCGCTTTACCAGTGCCGAGCTGCGCCTGATGGAGATTTGGCCCGGCTATCAGGGCTATCGCTGGGTCTATGCAGAGCAGTACCTGAGTCTGCGCGCCATCCGTCCTTTCCGCCAGCGCATCTATCGCTTCTCACCCGCCCCTGACGGGCGGATCCTGATGGCAGAGTTGACCATGCCCCGGGCCACCGATTTTGCCGGAGCCTGGCATGATCCCGCCCTGCTCGACAGCCTGACCCCGCAGCAGCTCTCCTTGCGCCACGGTTGCGAGATCTCGCTGACCCGTACTCCCTCCGGCGAATATGCCGGTCACACCCAGGTGGGCCACTGCTCCACCGATTTTGGTGGTGCCACGACGCTGGTGCAACATATCTGGATTGGCCCTGATAGTGTCAGACTGCTGGATCGTGCTTATGACAACGAAGGACGGTCGCGTTGGGGCAGCCCGGGTGAGGGGTATGTCTATCTGCGTCGTTCCAAGGGGTTTGGCCAGTAGGGGCGAGTGTGTCTGGCTGCGGGAACGTGACGGAAGAAAAACTGGGATCGTAAAAAAGGCGCCCGATGGGCGCCTTTTTCAGAATTCTTCAGAAGTAGAATTACTTCTTGGTGGTCATCGCACCGAAACGCTTGTTGAACTTGTCTACGCGGCCGCCGCTAGAAACTTCTTTCTGCTTGCCGGTGTAGAACGGGTGGCACTCGGAGCACACGTCCAGGTTCAGATCTTTACCGATGGTAGAGAAAGTGTTGATGACGTTACCGCAAGAGCACTTGGCGGTGATGGCTACGTAGTCAGGATGGATACCAGCTTTCATGGACAACCTCAATTAATAGGCCGTGTCGCCATCCGATCTCTTGTCGGACACCACACGATTGTTGAACACAGTTTCAAAGGCTGCGAATAATATAGGAAATGCCTGAGATCAGGCAAGTGGCTTCGCAGAAAAAATAGGCAACCCCTGGTGAATTCTTCCCAAACGCTGGATCTGGTTCGTGTCGCTGTCCCGGTACCGTTACGCCGTCACTTCGACTATCTCTCTCCCCTGCCGTTACCTGCCCCCGGTTGCCGGGTCGAGATCCCTTTCGGTCCCCAGACCCTGGTCGGGCTGGTGGTGGATCATCCGGCTGACAGCCAGGTGCCCCGCAACAAGCTCAAGCCCATCAAGCGCGTACTCGATGCGACGCCGGTGCTGGGGCCGGATATTCTGGCGCTGATGAACTGGAGCGCCAGCTACTACCAGCATCCGCTGGGGGAAGTGCTGCCCCACGCCCTGCCGGTGCTGGTGCGCAAGGGGGAGCCTGCCGCTTATCGTGAACTGGAGTTCTGGTTTGCCACCGAGGCGGGCATGGCCATCGACCTTAACGAGCTCAAGCGGGCGGCCAAGCAGCAGCAAGCGCTCGCCTTGCTGCGCAAGGGGCCGCAGACCCCCTCCGCCCTCAAACAGGAGGAGATCCAGAGCGCCGCACTCACCGCGCTGGAGAAGAAGGGGCTACTGGAGAAACGCTCGCTGGAGCCGAGCCATGACGGCGACTGGGCCGCCCGCTTTGAGCCGGGGGAGGGGCTGCGCCTCAACGGCGAGCAGGCGCTGGCCGTCTCTGCCGTTACCAGCCAGAGCGACAAGTTCGGTGCCTTCCTGCTGGACGGCATCACAGGTTCCGGCAAAACCGAGGTGTATTTAAGCATCCTTGAGCCCTTGCTCAAGGCGGGCAAGCAGGCGCTGGTGATGGTGCCGGAGATCGGTCTCACCCCGCAGACCATCAACCGCTTCCGGCGCCGCTTCAACGTGCCGGTGGTAGCGATGAACTCCGCCATGAACGATCGGGAACGGCTCGACGCCTGGCTCGCCTGCCGCGACGGCGGCGCCGCCATCCTGATCGGCACCCGCTCCGCGGTGTTCACCCCGTTTCACAACCTCGGCATCATCATCATCGACGAAGAGCACGACGGCTCTTTCAAGCAGCAGGACGGTTTTCGCTACCACGCGCGGGATCTGGCGGTGATGCGGGCTCATCGTGCCGGTATCCCCATCCTGCTTGGCTCTGCTACCCCGTCGCTGGAGACGCTGCACAACGCCCGCACCGGTAAGTATCACCATCTCACCCTGACTCGCCGTGCCGGTAACGCCCAGACCGCCCGTCAGGTGATCCTGGATATCAAGAGCGTGCGGCTGCAGGCAGGGCTCTCGCCCCAGCTGGAGCAGCTGATGGCAGAGCATCTGGCTGCGGGCAATCAGGTGATGCTGTTTCTCAACCGCCGTGGCTATGCCCCGGCCCTTATCTGCCACCAGTGTGGCTGGAGCGCCGCCTGTGAGCGGTGTGATGCCTGGTACACCTGGCATCAGGCTGGACGACGGCTGCACTGCCACCACTGCGACAGCGTACGCCCGCTGCCCCACCACTGCCCCGAGTGTGGCAGTAACGAACTGATCGGATCGGGAGTGGGCACCGAGCAGCTGGAGCAGTTGCTCACCACGGTCTTCCCGCAATATCCGGTGGTGCGCATCGATCGGGACAACACCCGCCGCAAGGGGGAGCTGGAGACTCACCTCGGCGACATCAAGGCGGGCAAGTACAAGATCCTGATCGGTACCCAAATGCTGGCCAAGGGCCACCACTTCCCGGATGTGACGCTAGTGGGCCTGCTGGATGTGGATGGTGCCCTGTTCAGCGCCGATTTTCGCGCCGCCGAGAAGCTGGCCCAGCTCTACACCCAGGTGGCGGGCCGCGCCGGTCGCGCCAGCAAGCCGGGGCTGGTGGTGTTGCAGAGCCACCATCCTGAGCACGCCCTGCTGCAGGATCTGACCCAGAACGGCTATGGCCACTTCGCCGACACGGCGCTGAAAGAGCGCCGCCTGCTGGGGCTGCCGCCCTTCAGCTATCAGGGGCTGTTTCGGGCCGAGGCCAACGGTCGTGACGAGGTGCAGCTGTTCCTCGCCCGTCTCGCCGATACCCTGCGCAGCGCCCGCTATCCCCATGTTCAGGTGCTGGGGCCCATCAGCGGCTTCATGGAGCGCAAGGCGGGCAAGTTTCGCATGCAGTTGCTGGTGCAGGGGCCGAACCGGGCGCCACTGGCCCAGTTGCTGGATTGGGCAGTGAAGGAGCTGGAGGGGTGGCCCGAGACCAAAAAGGTGCGCTGGAGTCTGGATATCGATCCCACCGAGCTGAGTTGATGGCACCGGAGCCGGTTGCTGGCAGTTATCGTCAGCGACCGGGGGGATGATTCCGTTTTAGGGCTCAGACCCGCAGATCGATCTGCTGTACCCAGCCCCCCTTACCCTGTTCGGTGAGGTAGAGGCCGGATTGGCGCAGCACTCCCTGAGTGCCGCTCTCCCCCAGATGGGTGAAGGGGGTGTCGAGGGGGCGCAGCAGGATGGCGCCGATACCCAGCTTCACCAGAGCGATGGGGGCGTGCTCCGGATGCCAGAACTGCAGCGCTGAAAACTGGCTATCCCCCTCGTCCAGCACCCCGTTGCCATCCTCGTCCAGAGTGGCCAGCTCGCCGAAGCCATTGCCGGAACGGGCGCCAAACAGCTCGCCGCCATCGTCTATGGTGCCGTTGCCATTGCGATCCAGCGCCACGAAGCCGCTCCCTTCACGCAGGCCGGGCAGGTTATCCTCTTTGCCATCCTGATCGATATCGAAAGTGACCCGCGCCTCGGTCAGATCGGCGATCTTGCCATCCAGACTGAGCACCAGCGGGTCTTTCAGGGCATTGAGGGTGGTGCGCCGCTGGTTCACCTCCAGCTGACGCCAGTCGAGCACAAAGCCGAGATCGAGCTGAATAGTCTGACCATCCTGTGTCGCTACGCTGGCTGACGCCACCACGTTGAGCTGCTCCTGTTGCAGCAGGGTGTCGGTTACTTCCACCAGTTGATCCGGCTCGGCGGTCTGGGTGGTCCCATCGCCCTGCGGTGAATCACTCGCCTCTGCGCTGGCCGGTTTGATGGGGTCTGGCAGCTCGATCTCGTGGCCCAGCATGGCTTCTATCATCAACTTGATAAGCCGCTGGTGGTTATCGAGCCCGTCGTTGGGCACGCCGTTCTCCTCCTGATTTTTGGTGCCCTCCGCTTTGGCTGGCGCGGCTGTCGTCTGCGGGGGAGTCTGGGTATTGCTCCGGCTGCTGGCTTGCAGCGTCAGGGCGCTGGCTTGCATCAGGGTGGTTCGCTGCTCGCCGGATGGTGGTGTGGCGGCCGTTCCGCTCACGCCATTGGCCTGCGGCGCGACCGGCCCCAGTCTGCGCACCTTGCGGGCCTGTGCCTGTTGCTGCTGGTATTGCACCTCCCCCTGGAGGTCGTAGTGATCGATGCGCATATCTTCGCCCTCGGGTTATACATCTGGTCAGTTATCGACCGCCTGCCTATGGGGGCTTAACACCAAATCGGACTAACCGACAGAATTGTTAGTTCCATGTTGCAAAGTAACGGCGAGGCTGGATGATGGTCATTCAGGTTGCAGCACATCAACCCGCTGGCCGGGGCAATAAGGGAAGGGGAGAGAGGATGAGAAACTGTCTGGTGATGGGGGCGGCAGGCTATATAGGCTCCAATCTGGTGCCCCACCTGCAAACCCTCGGCTACAGGGTGATTGCCGGGGCGCGCCATCCCTGCCGTCTGCCAGAGGGAGTCGAGTTTCGCCTCGCCGACAGCCTCAAACCCATCACCCTGCTGCCTGCGCTGGCCGGTATCGATACCGTCTTCTATCTGGTACATGCCATGGGGGCGGGGGCCGATTTTCACCGGCTGGAGCAGCAGGGGGTAAAGAACTTTGCCGCAGCTGCCCGCGCCGCCGGGGTGCGCCGCATCATCTATCTCGGGGCGATCCAGCCGGAGCAGTGCAACAGCCGCCATCTCAACTCCCGCCGCCACTGTGGCGAGCTGTTTCGTGACTCCGGCGTGCCGACGGTGGAGCTGCGCGCCGGCATCATCATCGGGCCCAGTTCGGCGGCGTTCGAGGTGATGCGGGATCTGGTGTTCAACCTGCCGATGATGGTGACGCCGAAATGGGTGCGCTCGCGCACGCCGCCGATTGCGCTGTCCAACCTGCTTCACTATCTGGGCGGGCTGGTGGAAGCTGACGAGGTGGATGGCCGCATTTTCAATGCGGTCGGCCCAGAGCTGCTCAGCTATCAGCAGCAGTTGCAGAAGTTTGCCGCTCATATCGGCAAGCGCTGCCCCATCATTCCCATCCCGTTTCTGAGCCCGCGCCTCTCTGCCTGGTGGCTGCAGTTTGTTACCTCGGTGCCGCAGCCGGTGGCCAAGGCGCTGGTGGGGGGGCTCAAGCACGATATTCCGGCCGACGATGGCCCGCTGCGTGCCCTGCTGCCGCAGACCCTGCTCAGCTTCGACGAGGCACTGGCGGAGAGTCTGGCGCTGGAGCAGAAGTTGGGGGCCGAACAGCAGGGGCAGGAGACGCCGCTCGGCCTGCGCTGGCGCCATCCCGAATATGGTTTCTACGACCGTACCGCCAGCGGCGAGGCCATCTGTCTCGCCTCGCCCGAGGTGGTGTGGCAGGTGTTACAGCAGCTGGGGGGTGAGCAGCGTTACTTCTACATGAACGAGCTGTGGGTGGTACGCGAATGGATGGATCACCTGATCGGCGGCCCGGCCCGCACCCGGGGCCGCAGCAATCCCGATCGCTTCGTGAAGGGGGATATGCTCGACTCCTGGCAGATCCTCGGGGTGGATGAGGGGCGCAGGCTCGATCTCTTGTTCAACATGAAGGCCCCAGGCGTCGGGCGGCTGGAATTTAACATCCTGCCGGAGGAGTCTGGCCTGACCCGCATCCGGGTCACCGCTCACTGGCACCCGCAGGGGGCCTGGGGGCTGGCCTACTGGCTCGCCATGCTGCCGTTCCACCTATTCATTTTTCAGGGGATGACCGAGGCCATCGCCCGTCAGGCCGAAGCGAGGGCCGGTATCCCGGTGATGGGGTGAAACCATATCTATAACTAAATGGGTATTCGTAGTTGGCATGACATGCTGAAGACTGGCTTGTTAGTGGCCTCCTGCGTTGCCCGCATCGAGTTGCCAGCGGACTACATGCGGTAATCCAGCGTTGCAAACGGCCCCTTTATCGGGGCCATTTTTGTTGCGGCCTCCCGTGACAACTCAAGGCGCAGCCTGTTTGGAAAATGGGCGGATATGGCGGCCATCCCGGTTCAACGGTGGTCAAACAGCGCTCCTCTCTGACACAATGTCTGCATGACAACGCCTACGAGAATCAAGATGCAGCAGCCTGTCAGCGGCCGTTTGGCCCACGCCCTCTCATTTTTGCGCCATGATGGTCGCCACTTTGCCCAGTTTGTCTGGGGCCGTTTCCAGCAGGACAGATTGACGGTCACCGCCGGTTATTTGGCCTATGTCACCCTGCTTTCACTGGTGCCGATGATCGCCGTGGTGTTTGGCATGATGTCCGCGTTCCCGGTGTTCCAGAGCCTCAAGCAGGAGATGGAGCAGTTCGTCTATCACAACTTCGTGCCGACAGCCGGCGACATGCTCAAGGAGTACATCGACGGCTTCGTCGCCAACGCCACCAACACCACGGCGGTGGGGATCGGGGCGCTGGTGGTGGTGGCGCTGATGCTGATCTCCGCCATCGACAAGAACCTCAACTACATCTGGCGCTCGACCCAGAGCCGCCCGCTGGCGCAGGCGTTTGCCATGTACTGGATGATCCTGACCCTGGGGCCGGTATTGATTGGGGCCAGCATCGTCATCTCCTCCTACATCTTCTCGTTGCGGCTGTTTGGCGCCGAGAGCCTGTTCGGCATCGGCTATCTGCTGCTGCGCGGCTTGCCGTTCCTGTTCTCGGTGCTCACCTTCCTGCTGGTCTATACCGTTGTGCCCAACTGCAAGGTGCGGTTGATCCACGCCTTTATCGGCGCGCTGGTGGCGGCCACCCTGTTCGAACTGGCCAAGCGCGGCTTTGCCATCTACATCACCAACTTCCCCTCCTATCAGGCTATCTATGGCGCGCTGGCGACTATTCCAATCCTGTTTGTCTGGGTTTACCTCAGCTGGCTGGTGGTATTGCTTGGCGCGGAAACCACGGCCTGCCTGGGTGAGTACGAGAAGCCGGCCAGCGAAGAGCTCGGCTAAGCCATCGCCTTGGCCACCGGTTTATTGGTAGCATCGACGACCGCCCCTGTGAGGGGGCGGTCGTTCTGTTTTCAAAGGAGAGGGATGTGATTGCATTGATTCAGCGGGTCTCCGAGGCCAGCGTGACTGTCGAGGGAGAGGTGACCGGCGCCATCGGTCAGGGGCTGCTGGTACTGCTCGGGGTAGAGCAGGGGGATGATGAGGCCAAGGCCGACAAGTTGCTGCATCGGGTCAGTGGTTATCGCATCTTTCCGGATCAAGAGGGTAAGATGAACCTCAATGTCAGCCAGATCGGCGGCAGTCTGCTGGTGGTCTCCCAATTCACGCTGGCGGCCGACACCAAGCGAGGGATGCGTCCCAGCTTCTCCTGCGGCGCTCACCCGAGCGAGGCCGAGCGGCTCTATGACTACTTCGTGGCCAAGGCTTCAGCCAGCGGCATCCCGACCGAAACCGGCCGTTTTGCCGCCGACATGAAGGTGGCGCTGGTCAACGAGGGGCCGACGACCTTCTGGCTACAGGTCTGAGGATGTTTCGTCCCGCGGCCTGACGTGGACGATTACATTGATGAACCCTGTGACCGGATAAGGGGTGGCGGGGCCAATCCACTGTTCTATCAGTGTCAGGGCGTGGGTTAGCTCCAGTTCGGTGCGCGGCAGCAGGTTGATGACCAGAGTGCCGCAGAGGCGGGGAGCCAGCGCCCGGTAGAGCCGCTCCTGAAACAGCAGCAGCGGGTTGCCATCCTGACTGAAGAGATCGAGCAGGATGAGATCGTACTGCTGTTCACTCTGTTCGAGAAAGGCGAGGGCATCGGCCTGATGGAGTGCGGGAACCACACGCCCATCGTGCGCCTGATGCTGGAAAAACTGCTGATAAACGGTCAGCACCTCTTCGTCGAGGTCGACGCATTCATGGCGGGCCGAGGGCCAGCGCTGGCAGAGATGACGGGTGAGATCGCCACCACCCAGCCCCAGTTCGAGGATCTGCCCGGCCTGTTCCGGCAGCAGGCAGGCGATGACCCGCTGATGGGGTAGGCAGAGGGCGGCGGGGTCGGCGAGCGACATGGCAGATTGCACCACGCCGTCTATCTCCAGCCAGCGATGCTGGTCATTTTCCTGTACCGTGAGGCGGCGCTGGGGTTTGACGCTGAGGTGCAACAAGTGATCGGCTTGGTACGCTTGCAGATTGAAGTCCATGAATTTGCACGGCAAGATGGTTTCCGGCCAGTGTAACTCAAGGATCGATCTATGTACCGGGTGGTCACCCCCCAAACGGCAGCCGAGCCGGGTACTTACTGCAAGCTGCGCTGGAAACGTCTGTGCAAGCCCTTCCATCTGCCCGTCGGCGCAAACTCAAGGATGAAACTATGTCTCGGGTGGTCACCCCCAAACGGCAGCCGAGCCGGGTACTTACTGCAAGCTGCGCTGGAAACGTCTGTGCAAGCCCTTCCATCTGCCAGTCGGCGCAAACTCAAGGATGAAACTATGTCTCGGGTAGTCCCCCTCAGACGGCAGCCGAGCCGGGTACTTACTGCAAGCTGCGCTGGAAACGTTTGTGTAAGCCCTTCCATCTGCCAGTCGGCGCAAACTCAAGGATGAAACTATGTCTCGGGTAGTCCCCCTCAGACGGCAGCCGAGCCGGGTACTTACTGTAAGCTGCGCTGGAAACGTTTGTGTAAGCCCTTCCATCTGCCAGTCGGCGCAAACTCAAGGATCGCTTTATGTATCGGGTAGTCACCCCTCAGACAGCCGCCGAGCTGGAAGCCTATTACCAGTTGCGCTGGGAACTTCTGCGTAAACCCTTCAATTTGCCGGTCGGTTCCGAGCGGGACGAATACGACACCGTTGCCATTCACCGGCTGATGCTGGCACCCGATGGCACTCCCATCGCGGTGGGCCGCCTCTTTATCGGCGGTGACGAGGCACAGATCCGCTTTATGGCGCTGCGCCCCGAATATCGCGGCCAGGGGCTGGGTGCCAAAATGGTGGAGGATCTCGAGCAGCTGGCCCGCAGCGAGAAGGTGAAACGGCTGGTGATGAACGCTCGTCAGGAGGCGGTGGAGTTCTATCGCAAGTGCGGCTTTCTCGAAGTGGGGGGCGGCCCCGTCTCCTTTGGTCGCATTCCCCATCGCCAGATGATCAAATCCCTGAGCCCGTTGCAGACCATCCAGTACCGCCCGGAGTGGTGTCAGGATCTCACCACCCGCTGGTCGCGCGGGGTGCCCATCAGCGAGAAGATGGGGATGCACATCAGCCACTACGACGGTCAGACCTTCCATCTCAAGGCCAATCTGGCGGCCAACTTCAACGTGCACGGCAGCATGTTTGCCGGCAGTGTCTACAGCCAGTGCGTGCTGGCGGGCTGGGGGCTGATCTGGCTGCAACTTAAAGAGGAGGGGCTGGTGGGTGAGCCGGTGCTGGCCGAGAGCACCATCAAATATCATGGCCCGGTCGATGAGGAGCCGGAGGCGCGGGTGGCCCGCGAGGGGATGCCCGCCGTGCTGCAGCCGCTCAAACGGGGCGAGCCTGCCACCTTCAGCCTCAATATCCAGCTGTTCAGCGGCGGTAAGCTGGCGGCGGAGTTCTGCGGCCACTACGTGGTGCAGCCGCCCCGCCGTCCGGGCCAGTAATCGCGTTGTTTCCCCATCAAACAACAAGGCCTCATCATGAGGCCTTGTCTGTTTTTACCCTTGCTGGCTGTCGCTTGTCTGCCCGGCTTGAGTCTGCTCTTGGGCTTGGTTTTGGGCTTTCGGCGCGGGAGCCGGTCGCCAGAGCGGGGCGCTGTTGCCTTGCGGCGGATAGCGTACTCCCACTTCCCAGCCGCAGGCGTCCTGCTTTTGCGGGAAGCTCCAGGCCAGCGTGGGCTCCGTCAGCGGCCCGCGCCACTGGCCGAGCAGCTCGGCGCAGCGGTTGCCGTTGAGCACCCCCAGATCCAGCTGCCACTGCTCGTTGACCAGATCGATCCCCCCTTGCAGCGCCAGCAGATGGGTGATGGTGGAGGCGCCAGCCTGCTCGATCTGCAGTTGCCCCTTGTCGATCTTGCCCTGCAGCTTGATGCGGTAGAAGGGGGTGTCCCCCTCCTGCATCGCCTGCCACAGCTGATCCGGATTGAGCGTCGGCGCTGTTGCCTGCTTGAACCACTGATCCAGCAGCGGATCTATCTTCACCTTGTCCCAGAACGGCTCGTCGGCATCGAGGGCAAAGCTGCCTTGCAGGGTCTGGCGCCACTCGCCCGCCGCCTTGCCTTGTGCGAGGTGTAAGTCGGCTTGCAGGTCGGCGCTCACGTCCGCCTTGCCGGCGAAGGAGACCGGAGATTGAGACAAGGGGCGGAATATCTTGCCCCACTGCTGCAGATCCAGCTTGGTTGCCTGCAGTTGCAGGCGGCTGCTCTGGCCCGGCTCGCGGCCCCACTGGCCACTCAGGCTGAGGGTGCCCTCATCCGGCAGCGAGCTGGTGAGTTTGCCCAGTTGCCAGGAGCTGGGGGTCAGCTCCCCATCCAGTTCACCGTTGCGGGCGCTGAGGCCATCCCACACCAGCTCGAACCACTTGCTCTCGATACGGGCTCGGCCGAGCAGCGGGCCGGGTTGATTGCCACGCAGGGCAAGATCGCTCAGATAAAGCTGCCAGCCGGTCAGCGACAGAGGGATGGAATCGTCGAAGGAGAGCACCTTGAGCTTGTCGAACGCCAGCTTGCGGATATCCACCTGCTGCGGGCGCCAGCTCTGCCAATCCTGCCACCAACCCTGTGGCAGGCTGATATCCATGCCGCTCAGCGCCAGGTCTTTCAGGGTCAGCTTCTGCTGCTGGGTATCGAGGGAGAGTTCGACATTGAACTCCCCTTCATAGGCTTTGCCCTGCAGTTCGCCGTCGATCTGTTGGGGCGAGAAGGCGAGCTTGCCCTTGATCTCCTCCAGTTGGAACAGGCCGCGGCCCATGTCGCCCAGGGTGCCGCTCAGATAGCCGGTGGGCTGGCTGCCCGCCTGCCAGTTGAAAGCGGTGAGCTGGCCGCTGAAGTTGTTGAAGGAGAGCTCCTGATTGATGTCGTTGAGGCTGACGCCGTCCAGCTGGCCGCGATCCAGCGACACGCTTTGCAACGGGAAGCCTTGCTGCGTCAGATCACCCAGCTCCACCCGCATGCCGCGGGCCTTGAGATCGTGCAGTTGCAGGGTGCGGGCGGGCCAGTCCAGCACCATGCCGGTCTCCAGCAGGCCGTCGAACAGGTTGGTCACCAGTTTGTCGGTGCGCAGCATTTCCCCCTCCAACCGTCCTTGCAGGTTGAGACGGGCGAAGGTGAACTGCGGGGTCTCCAGCTGGCCGATGTTGAGGCTCAGGTTGGCCTGTGGCTGCCGTTTCGGGTCGATCAGCTCCCAGTCGCTCAGGGTGGCATTGAGTCCACGCAGGGTCAGCTCGGGGCTCTCCAGGCTGAGCCGGTCGATGGTGCTGTCGCTGATGGTGAGGGAGTGCACCGGCAGGCTCGGCAGCTGGTTGGGCAGCGGCAGCTTGATGGCGGGACGGATCAGATCGAGGTGGGCGATGCGCACGTCGCGGCTCAGCCAGTCGATGCTCTCGATCTCCAGATAGATCTTGTCGAGTGAGACCGCATCGCCGTAGCGAACCTGCTCCGCCAGCAGGGTGTAGGGGTGAAGCGGATTGAACACCAGCCGCCCTATGGTGACCGGCACGCCGGTCTGCTGGCTGATCCAGCTGGCGATGGGGCCTTTGGCGCGCTCGGCATCGAACAGGCCGAGGGCAACCCAGACAAACAGCAGCAGGAAGGCGAAGGTGTAGAGCAGGCCGCGTAGCCAGGAATTCATGGATGCTTTCCTCCTGTTTTGGGGTGTGTTGTCAGGCGTTTGAGTAGTGGTCTCGCAGGCCGAGCCAGCGGCGGATCAGCGGGTCGACATGACCCGGATGCCTATCCATGAGGACATGTGTCCATCTTCTGCATCTACCTCGATCAGGCGTTTGAGTAGTGATCCCGCAGGCCGAGCCAGCGCCGTATCAGCGGTTCAACATGACTCGGGTGGCGGTCCATAAGGACATCTGCCCATCTTCTGCATCTACCTCGATCAGGCATTGGAATAGTGATCCCGTAAGCCGAGCCAGCGCCGTATCAAGGGTTCGACATGACCCGGATGCCTATCCATAAGGAAGCGCGCCATCTTTTGTACCTGCGGAATAAGTGGCTGATCCCGCACCAGATCGGCGATCTTGAGATCGGCCAGACCGGTCTGGCGGGTGCCGAGCAGTTCCCCCGGGCCGCGCAGTTCCAGATCGCGCTGGGCGATCAGGAAGCCATCGTTGGTCTCCCGCAGCACCCCGAGTCGGCTCTGGGCCGTCTTGGACAAGGGGGCATGATAGAGCAGCACGCAGTGAGAGGCCACCGCCCCCCGGCCAACCCGACCGCGCAACTGGTGCAGCTGGGCCAGTCCCAGTCGTTCCGGATTTTCGATGATCATCAGGCTGGCGTTGGGCACATCCACCCCCACCTCGATGACGGTGGTGGCGACCAGCAGTTGCAGTATGCCTGCCTTGAACTCCTCCATCACCCGCTGTTTCTCGACCGGACGCATCCGGCCGTGCACCAGCCCGATATGCAGGCCGGGCAGCAGGTTTTGCAGCTCGGCGGCGGTATCCTCGGCGGCCTGACATTCCAGCACCTCCGACTCCTCGATCAGGGTGCAGACCCAGTAGGCCTGCTTGCCCTCGGTGCAGGCGAGCTTGACCCGTTCGATCACATCGCCGCGACGGCTGTCGGGCAGCGCGACTGTGGTGATGGGGGTTCGGCCCGGTGGCAGTTCGTCGATGACCGAGGTATCGAGGTCGGCATAGGCGGTCATCGCCAGGGTGCGGGGGATGGGGGTGGCGGTCATGATCAGCTGATGGGGATGCACCCCTTCCCGCTCCCCTTTCTCGCGCAGGGCGAGGCGCTGATGCACCCCGAATCTGTGCTGTTCATCGATGATGACCAGCGCCAGACGCTGAAATACCACCTGCTCCTGAAAGATGGCGTGGGTGCCCACCACCATCTTGACGCTGCCATCGGCGATGGCGGCCAGCGCCTCTTCCCGCGCCTTGCCTTTCTGTTTGCCCGCCAGCCAGCCGACTCCGATGCCGAGCGGCTCCAGCCACTTGGCGAAGTTGATGGCGTGCTGTTCCGCCAGCAGTTCGGTCGGCGCCATCAAGCCCACCTGACAGCCGTTACCGATGGCTTGCAGAGCGGCCAGCGCCGCGACCAGCGTTTTGCCGGAGCCCACATCCCCCTGCACCAGCCGCATCATGGGGTGGCTCTGTTGCAGATCCTTAGCTATTTCCGCCACCACCCGGCTCTGGGCACCGGTCGGCTTGAACGGCAGGGCGCCGAGCAGCTGTTCAACCAGCGCGGGTGCCGGTTTAAGAGCGCGGGCCAGTTGGGTTTGCGCCTGCGCGCGCACCTTGAGTACCGAGAGGTTGTGAGCCAGCAGCTCCTCCAGCACCAGTCGCTGCTGGGCCGGATGCTGGCCGCTTTCCAGCAGCGGCAACGCCACCGAGGGGGGCGGGCGATGCAGTAGTTTCAGGGCGGCGGCCAGTTCAATCTGGTGGGGATAGAGGCCGGCGGGCAGCAGTTCCTCCACGCCATAGAGGTCGAGCTGGGCCAGCGCCTGATCGGTGAGGCTGCGCAGGGTGAGCTGGCGCAGCCCTTCGGTGGTCGGGTAGACGGGGGTGAGCGCCTCTTCGGTCTGGCCGGCTTGCTCCTCGCCGAGCAGCTTGTACTCGGGGTGGGCCATCTCCAGCCCGTACTTGCCGGGGCGCACCTCGCCAAAGCAGCGGATCAGCCGGCCCGCCGCCAGACTGTTTTTCTGGGCGGCGGTGAAGTTGAAGAAGCGCAGGGTGAGGGTGCCGGTACCATCGCTGATGCGACAGACCATCATGCGGCGGCGCCCCATCACCAGCTGAGTGTCCTGGATTTCGCCCTCGACGGCGCCATGCAGCCCGGGCGGCAGATCGCCGATGGGCCACACCTGGGTGCGGTCCTCGTAGCGCAGGGGGAGGTGGAACAGCAGATCCTGTACCGTGGCCAGCCCCAGCCGCTCGAGCTTCTCCAGCATCTTGCTGCCGACACCCTTGAGGCTATCGAGAGGAATTTTATCCAATTTCATCAATTAGATGCCCGAAAACACTGTAAATATGTCCAGATGATAGGGGTTGTTGAGGGGCCGATGCAAGCCGAGTTGCTGCTGGCAGGGCCGTCAAGGCGGGGGAAACGGCGGATATAACAAAGGCCTGCCGAAAACGGGAGGCCTTTGTACAGCTGTCAACGGGCGGGATGCAGGCGCATGACGCCCAAGGTCAGATGATCCGCTTGAGCAGCAGATGGGCCTTGACCCGGTGGATCCGTCCCAGCAGTTTGCGTACCTGTTCCGGGTAGTCCTGGATCTGCTCCACCTGATCGAAGTGGCTGATCCGCTTGGTGTTGGTCAGGATGTTCTCCCGCTCCGCGTTGAACTGGGGACGCAGCAGGTGGCGACGATCGTGCACCAGCAGGCCGTTCTCCAGATCCAGCGCCCAGGCGCGGGGGTTGAGGTTGTTGCCGGTGAGCAGGGCCCACTCGTCATCCACGAAGATCCCCTTGAGATGGTAGGAGTTGCGCTCGCAACACCAGAGCATCAGGTTGAGGCGACCATCGTCAATGTGACGCTGGTTGCGCTCGGCAAACTTGCGCAGGTTGGTCTCGTAGAGATAGGGCAGGCCACCGATGGTGGAGAACTTCTCTTCCGGCGGGATGAAGAAGTCGTTGGCGGTCTTGTCGCCCACCACGATGGTGACTTTGCAACCGCGCTGCAGCAGATCCTCGATATCCTTGCTCAACTCCTTGGGCGGGTTGAAGTAAGGGGTGCAGATGAAGATCTCCCGCTCGCTGGCGCGCACCAGATTGCGGATCATCAGGTTGAGCTGGTTGTTGCGCTTGCCCAGACCCGCCATGGGGGTGACGGCCACCTCCTGGGTGTTGACCGGCATGGTGCTGAAGCGGTACTGGCTCTGGCGCAGGTTCTGCTTGAAGCGGCGGATCGGCCCCTTCAGCTGTTTGGCGCTGGGGATATCGCTGTGATCCAGTCGCTGCACCGCGTCGCTCTTAACGAACAGGTCATCCACATAGTTGACCATGCTGCGGGCCAGTTCGGGGCTGGCGATCTGGTGATAGCGATCGAAGCGGTAGCGATCCTGTTGATGCAGGTAGATGTCATTGAGACTGGCGCCGGAGTAAAGCACCACATCGTCAAAGATGAAGCCCTTGAGGTGGAGCACGCCGAGCAGCTCGCGCCCCTTGACCGGTACGCCGTAGATTTCGATCTGGTGCTGGTGTTCGGCAGCCATGCCCTGATACATCAGATGGTTGCCACCCTGTTTGCCCTTGCCGATCAGGCCGCGCTGGGCACGATGGAAGTCGACGAACAGTTTGATGTCGAGGGCCGGATTGCGCTGCTTGGCGGCGTAGAGGGCGGAGAGGATCTCCCGGCCCGCTTCGTCATCCTGCAGATAGAGCGCGACCAGATAGATGCGCCGGGTGGCACTGGCGATAAGCGCCAGAATGCGGCGTTTGAAATCCTGGGCGCTGTAGAGCACTTCAAACTGATCCGCCGTTACGGCGATCTGGGGCAGGCGCGCCAGCAGTTGTCGATAATGGGCCGATGAATGCATAGAGAAACCTGAAATCACGGGGTTAAGCGTTCCACTCGGAGCGATGAATAGGCGATTCTAGCAATCTCGCCTTCTCAGCCAAAGAAAGAATCATCAGAAAGATGAAAAAGGCCTCACGAGTGAGGCCTTTTTGTCAACTTTTCGCCCTTGTCAGAGGAAGCTGTAGATGATCATCGCCATCACGCCGCCGGTGGTGCCGATAATGGTTTCCATCACGGTCCAGGTCTGCAGGGTCTGCTTCTCAGTCAGGCCGAGGTAGCGGTTGGCCAGCCAGAAACCGGAGTCATTGACGTGGGAGAGCACGATGGAGCCGCCACCGATGGCGATGGTGATGGCCGCCAGCTGGGCACCGTTGAGGCCGAGGGGTTCCAGCATTGGCAGCACCAGACCGCAGGCGGTCAGCATGGCGACGGTGGCAGAGCCCTGAATCACCCGTACCGCGGCGGCCAGAATGAAGGCCAGTGCGACGATGGGCAGACCTGAATCGGCCAGCATATTGCCCAGCGCGGCGCCCACGCCGGAATCAACCAGCACCTGCTTGAATACGCCACCGGCACCGGTCACCAGAATGATGACGCCGGCCGGCTGGATGGCGCTGTTGCAGACGCTCATCACCTCGTCACGGGACATGCCGCGGCGAATACCCAGCAGATAGAAGGCGGCCAGACAGGCGACCATGATGGCGGTGAAGGGGTGACCGATAAACTCCAGCCAGCCGTGCAGGGTAGAGCCTGCATCGACGAAGCGGCCGACGATGGTCTTGAGGCCGATCAGCAGCAGCGGCAGACCGATCAGACCCATGGCCAGCCCGAAAGAGGGCAGGGATTTGCTGTCATCGTGGGCGCTGTTCTGGGCATCGGCAGGCAGTGGCACATCGACGATCTTGCTGATGAAGTCACCGAACAGCGGGCCCGCCAGGATCAGCGCCGGGACGGCGGCGATCAGGCCGAACAGGATCATATAGCCGAAGTCGGCCCCCAGTTGGGAAGCCACCAGGATTGGGCCCGGCGCCGGAATAAGGAAGGCCTGGCAAGTGGCGATACCGGCCAGCAGGGCGATACCGATCTTCACCACGCTGCCGCCGCCGCGACGGACGATGGCGAAGGCGACGCCGATCAGCAGCACCACGGCCACGTCAAAGAAGAGCGGCAGGGCGCAGACAAAGCCGGTCAGCGCCATGGCCCAGTTGGCGCGCTTGACGCCGAACTTGCCAAGCAGGGTGTGAGCTACCCGGTCGAGGGCGCCGGTCACTTCCATCACCTTGCCGAACATGGCGCCCAGCGCCACCACTACCGCGACGAAACCGAGGGTGCCACCCATCCCTTTCTGGATGGTGGCGGCGATATCGGCCGGGTTCATGCCAGCGGCGAGGCCCGCCACCATGGAGACCAGGATCAGGGCAACCACGGCGTGGAGCCGGGCCTTCATCACCAGGAAGAGCAGCAGCACAATCGAGCCGGCGGCCGTCATGATCAGGGAGAGGTCAGACATTGTTATGCGTTCCTTTTTCCAAGTTCGGTCGTGACACCTTGCCGATCCATCGGCAAACCATATCTTTATGATTTATTTAGATTTATGGCGAGGGCTCAACATCATGTGCCCAGGTGACTATGGGTTTGCTCAGTCTGTGGCAGACTTCACATTTTCAATCGTTACCGGTAACATGTTACCGGTAACGTGCTAGATTAGAACCCATCAACAGCTGGTTTTTTGAAAAGTGGGACAGAGGTCAAATTATGGCGGGTAAGTGCATTATCGTGATGGGTGTATGTGGTAGCGGCAAATCCAGCGTGGGTCTGAAAGTGGCCGACGCGCTGGGCGCCAAGTTTATCGATGGTGATGACCTGCACCCCAGGGCCAACATCCAGAAGATGGCTGGCGGTAACCCCCTCAACGATGAGGATCGTGCCCCCTGGTTGGAGCGGATCCGCGACGCCGCCTACAGTCTCGAGCAGAAGAACGAGACCGGCATCATTGTCTGTTCCGCCCTCAAAAAGAAGTACCGCGACCAGATCCGCGAAGGCAACGAGTCGGTCAGCTTCATCTTCCTCGATGGCAGCCAGCCGCTGATCCTCGAGCGGATGCGTGCCCGAAAAGGCCATTTCATGCGTGAAAGCATGGTACAAAGTCAGTTCGATACTCTGGAGCGCCCGGATGGCGAAGCCGGTGTATTCCACATCGATATAGACGGCACCTTCGAACAGGTGGTTGACCGCGCCGTCACAGCATTGGAGCAAGCCCAATGATTCATCAGGTAATTTCCGACGTCACCGCCCGCATCCGCGAGCGCAGTGTCGTCCGTCGTCAGGCATTTCTGGCCCGCATCCAACGTCAGGCAGAGCAGGGCAAGACCCGCGCCGCGCTGGCCTGCGGCAACCTGGCCCACGCCGTGGCCGCCTGCAGCAGTGACGAGAAGGGTCGCATTCTCGATATGACCCGCGCCAACGTCGGCATCGTCACCGCCTACAACGATATGCTGAGCGCCCATCAGCCCTATCAGGGCTATCCGGATCAGATCAAGGCGGTACTGGCCGAGCTGGGCCACAGTGCCCAGGTCGCCGGCGGCGTGCCCGCCATGTGCGACGGTGTGACCCAGGGTCAGCCGGGGATGGATATGTCCCTCTTCTCCCGCGACCTGATCGCCCAGGCGACCGCACTGTCGCTCTCTCACAACACCTTTGATGCCACCCTGCTACTCGGTATCTGCGACAAGATAGCTCCGGGTCAGATCATGGGGGCCCTCTCCCACGCTCACCTGCCGACTGCATTTGTTCCTGCTGGCCCGATGGCGAGCGGCATCAGCAATGACGAGAAGGTGAAGGTGCGTCAGAAGTACGCCGCCGGTGAAGTGGGTCGCGATGCCCTGCTGGAGATGGAGTGCGGCGCCTACCACGCGGCAGGCACCTGCACCTTCTACGGCACCGCCAACACCAACCAGCTGGTGTTCGAAGCCATGGGCCTGATGCTGCCGGGCTCCGCCTTTGTGCACCCGCATAGCGAGCTGCGCCGCGCCCTGACCGCCGAAGCGGCCCGCCGTATCAGCGCCATGATCCCGGGTTCCCCGGCCTATCGCCCGTTGAGCGAGGTGCTGGATGAGCGCTCGCTGGTCAACGGTCTGGTGGCCCTGCTCGCCTCCGGCGGCAGCACCAACCACAGTATCCACATGGTGGCGCTGGCCCGCGCCGCCGGTCTGGTACTGACCTGGGATGACATCAGCGATCTCTCCGACGTGGTGCCGCTCTTGGTTCGCATGTACCCGAACGGCCCGGCCGACGTCAACGCCTTCGAACAGGCAGGCGGCGTGCCCGGCCTGATGCGCCGTCTGGCGCAAGAGGGGCTGATCCACATGGACGCTACTCCGGTCTTTGGCGAGATGCAGGATTACCTCAGCCGTCCGGCACTGGTGGATGGCCAGCTGGTATGGCAGCCGGTGGGCGAGAGCGGCGATGCGAGCGTGTTGTCGCCTTCCGGCAGCGTGTTCCAGGCCACCGGCGGCACCAAGCTGCTGGCGGGCAATCTGGGCCGCGCCGTGGTCAAGGTCTCCGCCGTGGCTCCCGAGTATCGGGTGATTGAAGCCCCGGCGCGGGTCTTCTCCTCCCAGCATGCGGTGGAAGCGGCCTACAAGGCGGGCGATCTCAATCAGGATGCCGTGATCGTGGTGCGCCACAATGGCCCGGCCGCCAACGGCATGCCGGAGCTGCACAAGTTGATGCCGGTGCTCGGCAACCTCCAGAAGGCGGGTTACAAGGTGGCGCTTGTCACCGATGGCCGCCTCTCCGGTGCCTCCGGCAAGATCCCGGCCGCCATCCACGTCACCCCGGAAGCGCTGCACGGCGGTGCTATCGGCCTGCTTGCTGACGGCGACCTGCTGCGGGTTGATGCGGTAAACGGCAGCCTCGACTGCCTGACCGATTTGAGTGGCCGTACCCAGGCCGAGATTGACCTCACTCTGGAACAAGAGGGGTGGGGCCGTGAACTGTTCAGCGTGATGCGTCGCGCGGTATCGAGCGCCGAGTGTGGCGCTACCATCTTTGACTAAGGAAGAGCTATGCAGAACTGGAAAGTGACCCCGGCCGAGGTGTTTGCCGCCTCCCCGCTGGTACCCGTGATGGTTATCAACGAGCTGGATCAGGCCCTGCCGATGGCCAAGGCGCTGCTCGACGGCGGCATCTCTGTCTTCGAAATCACCCTGCGCACCCCGGTGGCGCTCGATGCCATCGCCCTCATCGCCAAGGCGATGCCGGATGCCATGGTCGGTGCCGGTACCGTGCTCAACTGCGAGCAGTTTGACGCCGCCGTCGCTGCCGGTGCCCGCTTCGTCATCTCCCCGGGGATGACGCCGGCCCTGCTGGCCCACGCGGCCAAGAGCACTGCACCGCTGATCCCGGGTGTGGCAACTCCGTCTGAAGTGATGCAGGCGCTGGAAGCGGGCTACGACCACCTGAAGTTCTTCCCGGCCGAAGCGAACGGCGGTACCAAGGCGCTCTCCGCCATTGCTGCCCCATTGCCCCAGGTGAAGTTCTGCCCCACCGGCGGTATCGGCCCGAAAAACGTGGCCGACTATCTGGCGCTCAAGTGCGTGGCTACCGTCGGCGGCTCCTGGATGCTGCCGGCCGATGCGGTCAAGAGCGGCAACTGGGAAGAGGTGACCCGCCTCTCCCGCGAAGCGGTTGAGCTGGTTAAACGCTAAGAGAAAGTTGTGTAGATAAATCAAACAGGCCACCCTCGGGTGGCCTGTTTGCTTTTCGTTTCTCCCTCGGTGGGGTCAAATATCTTCGCGCGGCCGATTACGCTTCGCTAATCGACCCTACCCGATCCGTTGTTGTGGGTGATCACCCGAGGCTTTCCCCTTCATAGAGAGAAAAACCGATGTCTTTGTGGGTCTCGGGCTGGGGGTGGCCGTTGAGACGCGCCAGCAGCATGGTGGCCGCTTCCCGACCGATCGCTTCGCGCGGGGTGGCGATACTGGCCAGCTTGGGAGTCATGGCGTGGCCGATGTCGAGGGCGTTGCAACCGGCGATGGCGATCTGCTGGGGCACCGGAATCCACTTGGCCTGACACTGCAGCAGGGCGCCCACCGCCAGGTCATCGTTGGTGCAGAACAGGCCGTCGAGGTCGGGATAGCGCACCAGCGCCTGATCAAGCAGCTCGCCCCCCAGAGTGAAGCTGGAGGATTGCTCGGTCAGCAGATGCTGGCCGGTGAGGCCGAATTCGGTCATCGCCTGATAGTAGCCTTCCATCCGCAGCTGGGTACGCACATCTAGCCGCGCCCCAAGATAGACCACCTTGCGTCGGCCCCGGCGCAGCATCTCTGTTACCATGGCCCGGGCAGCGGCTCTATGATCCATGCCGACCACCATGTCGATGGGAGTTTGCGGCAGATCCATGGTCTCCACCACCGGAATGCCGGCGGTGGCGATCATTTTGCGGGTGCGCTCGGTGTGCTGGCTGTCGGAGAGGATCAGCCCGTCCACATGATAGGAGAGCAGGGATGCGACCTGTTCCTCCTCCCGCTCTGGGCTGTAGCTGTAGTGAGCGAGCAGGGTCTGGTAACCGGCTGGTCGGGTCACCGACTCGATGCCGTGGATCACCGCCGAGAAGACCTGGTTGGAGAGGGAGGGGATCAGGATGCCGATCGCCTTGCTGGTCGCGTTGGAGAGAATGTCCGGCGCCCGGTTGGGGATATAACCCAGCTCTTCCACCACCGCCGCGATCCGCTCTCGGGTCCCCTCCGCCACGGTCTGCGGGTCGCGCAGATAGCGGCTGACGGTCATCTTGGTCACGCCGGTCTGGTCGGCGATATCTTGCAGGGTGGGGCGGCGCTTGCGGGTGGGGTTCATAGGGGTGTCCAGCATGGATGTTACTTGTAACATTACCGTTTTTGGCGGATAAAGTCAGCATATGAAGCCGTTTTTGTAGGAGTTTTCCGATGATCAGAGGCAAGCAGTTCGTGGATGTCCGGTTCGAGCAACAGGATGTGGAGGGGGAGCAGTTCTCGGAGTGCCGCTTTATCGGCTGCAACTTCTCCTGGCTGGATCTGAGCGATAGCCGCTTCATCGATTGCAGCTTCTACGATCGGGAGAGCGAGCGGGGCTGCCTGTTGCAGGGTTGCGATCTGCGTGAGGCCAGCTTCCTGCGCTGCGATCTCACCATGGCTGATTGCAGCCGCAGCCAGTGTCTGGGGCTGGAGCTGCGCGACTGTCAGGCGGTCGGCATCAACTTCGGCCACGCCAGCTTCGCCAACCAGATCACCGTCAAGAGCTACTTCTGTGAGGCCCATCTGACCGGCAACAACTTCAGCTACGCCAGCTTCGAGGGCTGCTTGCTGGAGAAATGCGAGCTGACCGGCAACCGCTGGCAGGGGGCCAACCTGTTCGGTGCTTCGCTGGCGGGTTCCGATCTCAGCGGCTCCGAGTTTGGCCAGATCGAGTGGACCAGCTTCAAGCTGCAGGGCAGCGATTTGCGTCAGTGCGATCTGCCGGGGCTGGATCTGCGTCGGGTCGATCTGCAAGGGGTGCAGATCAACGAGGATCAGCAGCAGGCCTTGCTGGAGCAGATCGGTCTGGTGGTGTTCCCCTGAGCCGAGCGAAAATGAGGTAATTTTTCATCAAATGGGCGCGACAGTGGGTGGCGGCGTCTCTGAAACGACAAAAGCCTGCATGATGCAGGCTTTTGCTAGTGAGCGTGTGATGCGCTTGTCGGCCGGGTTAACTCAACCCTTGGACAGCCATTTGGTCGGGTTGATCGCCTCGCCCTGATAGCGGATTTCGAAGTAGAGGCCCGGTCTATCCTGACCGCCACTGTCACCGACCAGTGCCACCGGTTCACCCTGTTCCACATTCTGGCCAACTTGACGCAGCAGCGACTGATTGTGACCGTAGAGGCTCATGTAACCCTTACCGTGGTCGATCACCAGCAGCATACCGAAGCCATCGAGCCAGTCGGCGTAGACCACCTGCCCCGGTGCGACCGCCTTGACCTGAGCCCCTTCGCTGGCGCCGATCAGGGTGCCTTTCCACTTGAGCTGGGCGGTACGGGGCGAGCCATAGGAGATGAGGATCGGTCCCTGCACCGGCCAGCGCAGGCTGCCATTGGTCTTGAGGCCGCTATAGTGACCGGCACTGCTGATGCCCGAGCCACGCTCCGGTTTGCTGCTGGCCATCTCTTCGACCGGTTCTGCCGGTTTGACGGTTTTGTTCTGCTGGGCGGCGAGTCGTTGCTGCTCGGCGCGGCGTTGTTCGGCCAGCTTGCGCTGACGCTCCTGCTCCGCTTTCAGCTTGGCCAGCCGTTCCCGCTCGGCCCGTTCACGGCGCTCCTGCTCTTCCCGCTTGCGGCGCAGCTCTTCCAGCCGGGCTTTCAGCGCCTTCTCCGCCTTGACCAACTTGGTGAGCTTCTGCTCGTTATCCTGTACCGACTGCTGCAACTGGTTGCGCACCTTGGCCCGGCTCTGCTGGCTGGCCAGCAGGATCTGGTGATGCTCCTGCTGTTCGGCAAGCAGGGTCTGCAGTCTGGTCTCGGTCTCTTTGGTTGCCTGCTGGTTTTTCGCCAGCTTGTCGCGGGTGGCGCGCAGGGCGTCGATGGCCTCGATACGGGCCTTGTTGAGGTAGTCGTAGTAGTCGAGTGAGCGGCTCAGTTTGGCCGGATCCTGCTGATTGAGCAGCAGTTTGAGGTAGTCGTGGTTGCCCGCTTGAAAGGCGCTCTCCGCCTGTTTGGCCAGCAACTGCTTTTGATGTTTGGCTTGAACTTCCAGCCCCAGCTTGTCTTTTTGCAGGGTCGCCAGCTTCTGCTGGTTCTGCTTCAACTGCTGCCTGGTCTGGTTGAGTTTGGCGGCGGCGGCCGAGATGGCCTGCTCGTCAGCCTTGAGCTGGGTATTGAGCTTGGCAAGCTCCTGCTTGCTGAGCTTGATGGTCTTCTGTTGCTCTTTGATCTGGGACTGCATGGTCCCCAGCTGCTGATTGGCGGCCAAAGTCGGTGTGCTGGCGCCAAACGACAGGCAAAAAAACAGCGCGCCGGCCAACAGGCCGACGCGACTGGTTTTCTGTGAAATAACTTCGCATCCCCGCATGGGGAAGGATTATTTCAGAATCATCAGGGGCTTGCCAGTCATTTCCGGCGGTACCGGCAGACCCATCAGGGTCAGCATGGTGGGGGCCAGATCGGACAGTTTGCCACCTTCAACAACCTCGGCTTTGCGACCGAAATAGATGAGCGGAACCGGCAGATTGGTGTGGGCGGTGTGGGCCTGACCAGTCTCTTCGTCCAGCATCTTCTCGGCGTTGCCGTGGTCGGCAGTGATCAGGCACTCGCCACCCACTTCGGCCAGGGCGTCGGTGACGCGACCGATGCAGTGGTCAACGGCTTCACACGCTTTGACTGCGGCATCGAACACACCGGTGTGACCAACCATGTCGCCATTCGGGTAGTTACAGATGATGACGTCGTACTTGCCGCTCTTGATGGCCGCAACCAGCTTGTCGGTCAGCTCTTCGGAGCTCATCTCCGGCTGCAGGTCATAAGTTGCAACTTTCGGGCTGGCCACGATCTCGCGATCTTCGCCGCTGAAGCAGGACTCTTCGCCACCGTTGAAGAAGAAGGTGACGTGAGCATACTTCTCGGTTTCGGAGATGCGCAGCTGGGTCTTGCCCTGCTTGGCCAGCCACTCACCGAGGGTGTTGACCAGAGCGGTCGGCGGGTAGGCGCAGGCAGTTTTGATGTCGGCCGCGTATTCGGTCAGCATCACGAAGTTCAGCTTTGGCTCGACTGCACGGGCGAAGCCGGTGAAGTCGGTGTCAACGAAGGCGCGGGTGATTTCACGGGCACGGTCGGCACGGAAGTTCATGAAAATCAGCGCATCGCCATCTTCCATCGGTGCCGCTTCACCGATGCGAGTGGCTTTGACGAACTCGTCGTTCTCGTCGCGAGCATAGGCGGCAGCCAGTGCTTCGGTGGCGCTCTCGGCGGTGAACTCGCCCTTGCCCTGGGTCATCAGGTCATAGGCTTGCTGCACGCGATCCCAGCGGTTGTCACGGTCCATGGCGAAGTAACGGCCGATCATGGAGGCGAAACGACCCTTGCCCAGCTTGGCGAACAGGGCATCGAACAGCTCGATGGAGGACTGAGCGGAGCGCGGCGGAACGTCACGGCCATCCAGGAAGGCGTGCAGATAGATCTTCTCTGCGCCACGCTTGGCAGCCATTTCGATCATGCCCATGATGTGCTCTTCGTGGCTGTGTACGCCACCCGGAGACATCAGGCCCATGATGTGAACGGCTTTGCCGTTGGTCACGGCAGCGTCAACAGCCTTGGCCAGCTCGACGTTCTGGAAGAATTCGCCGTCCTGGATGTCTTTGGAGATGCGGGTCAGCTCCTGATAGACGATGCGACCGGCACCGATGTTGACGTGGCCCACTTCGGAGTTGCCCATCTGGCCATCCGGCAGACCGACGTCCAGACCGGAGCCGGAGATCAGGGTGCTGGTGTAGTCACGGGCCAGACGGTCGAGGTTGGGAGTCTTGGCGGCAGCGACGGCGTTGTGCTCTTGCTTGGTGCTGTAGCCCCAACCGTCCATGATGACCAGAACCAAAGGTTTCTTAGCTGTTGACATAAGACTATGTCCTCTCGGATTGGAAAAAATGCGGGAAATGAAACTAGCGTAATATTACTACATCTGCCGAAATAGTCACCTGATAGCCAAGGGGCGCTCCCGCGGCCCCGCAAGCCACGCCTTTCCTGCCATGCTCGCTGCCCAATGATGATGGGAGCCTGCTCGCGCTTTGCCGCCAAGATGGCTGATCTTATCAATACCCCCATGTATACTCGGGCCCTTGTCTTGGTCCCTGGATAGTAGAAGATGCAAGAGTATTTGGATTTTGCGGCCCGTAACCCGCTGCTGACCGCAGCCTGGTTGGGTCTGGCTGGCACCCTGGTTTACACCACTGTGCGTGCCCGTTTGTCACCGGTAAAAACCGTCAACAATCACACCGCGACCCTGCTGATCAACCGCGAGAATGCCACCGTGGTGGATATTCGCAGTCAGGAAGAGTACGCCAAGGGCCATCTGGCCGGTGCCCAGCACCTGCCGCTGACCCAGATCCAGAGCAATAATCTGGGCCCGGTTGAAAAGCATAAAGATGCCCCCATCATAGTGGTGTGCGAGTCGGGAATGACTGCGGGCGGCGCGGGCCGTCAGCTGAGCAAAGCTGGCTTCAAGCAGGTTTATGTGCTCGGCGGTGGCATGGCCCAATGGCGTGCAGAAAATCTGCCGGTAACCAAGAAACGCTGATTTAAGCAGGGCCTGAGCCCACTTATCCATATAACAAGGAATCAAACGAAATGGCTGACGAGATCAACAACCAGGAAGTACAACCGGAATTCCACATCCAGCGTGTTTACACCAAGGATGTCTCTTTCGAAGCGCCGAACACCCCGCACATCTTCCAGAAAGAGTGGCAGCCGGACGTCAAGCTGGATATGGATACCAAGACCAACATCCTGGCTGAGAACGTGTACGAGGTTGTCCTGACCCTGACCGTAACTTGCAAACTGGAAACCGAAACCGCCTTCCTGTGCGAAGTACAGCAAGCTGGTATCTTCACCATCGGTAACCTGCCGGAGCCGCAACTGGCTCACTGCCTGGCTGCCTTCTGCCCGAACATCTTGTTCCCGTATGCCCGCGAAGCCGTGGCCAACATGGTGAGCAAGGGTTCCTTCCCGCAGCTGAACCTGGCACCGGTCAACTTCGATGCCCTGTTTGCCCAGCACATGGCGCAAGCACAGGCCCAGCAGGCGACTGCGGAAGCCTGATAATGGCTGACCAGATCGCTATCTCGGTCTTGGGGGCGGGGTCTTATGGCTCCGCCCTTGCCATTTCTCTGGCGCGCAACGGTCATCCGACCCTGCTGTGGGGTCACGACCCTGCTCATGTCGCCGAGCTGGAACAAGACCGCTGCAACAAGGCTTTTCTGCCTGATGTCCCTTTTCCTGCCGATCTGCAGCTAACTGCGGATCTGCAACGTGCGGTACAGGCTGCCCCCGTGCTGCTGCTGGTCGTGCCGAGCCATGTATTTGGCGATGTGCTGACCCGGATCAAGCCCTTCCTGCGCCCCGATACCCGTATCGCCTGGGCCACCAAGGGTCTGGAGCCGGACAGTGGCCGTCTGCTGCAGGATGTGGCTCGTGAAGTGCTGGGTGACGAGATGCCGCTGGCGGTCATCTCCGGCCCCACCTTCGCCAAGGAGCTGGCTGCCGGTTTGCCGACCGCCATCTCGGTCGCCTCGACTCACGACGAGTTCGCCGACGATCTCTCCCACCTACTGCACTGTGGCCGCTCGTTCCGGGTCTATACCAATCCGGACTTCGTCGGTCTACAGCTGGGTGGGGCGGTGAAGAACGTCATCGCCATCGGTGCCGGTCTCTCCGACGGGCTCGGGTTTGGCGCCAATGCCAGAACCGCGCTCATCACCCGGGGTCTGGTGGAGATGCAGCGTCTGGGGGCTGCGCTGGGTGCCGATGCCAAAACCTTTATGGGGATGGCGGGGCTCGGGGATCTGGTGCTCACCTGTACCGACAACCAGTCGCGCAACCGTCGCTTCGGGCTGGCCCTCGGGGCTGGCAAGGATGTGAACACCGCCATGACCGAGATCGGTCAGGTGGTGGAGGGATATCGCAACACCAAAGAGGTGCATCTGCTGGCGGCCCGCTGCGGCGTCGAGATGCCCATCTGCGAGCAGATCTTCAAGGTGCTTTACGAGGGTAAGAACCCGAAAGAGGCGGCCATCGCCCTGCTGTCGCGAGACAAGAAGGACGAGTAATCTGCCGATTGCCCATGCAAAAGGCCCCTCCAGATGGCGGGGCCTTTTCTTTGCTGCAAGGGCTGCAAATCAGTAGTAGGAGTGGTCGCCGCGCTGGTGCTCGGTGGCGTCTTTCACACCGTTGAGCTCACCCGGGAACTTCTCCAGCAGCTGCTTCTCGATTCCCTCTTTCAGGGTGTAATCGACCATGGAGCAACCGTTGCAACCACCGCCAAACTGCAGGATGGCCAGTTTGTCTTCAGTCAGCTCGACCAGGGTGACTTTGCCACCGTGACCGGCCAGCATGGGGTTCACTTCGGACATCAACACGTACTCGATGCGCTCGATCAGCGGCGCGTCGTCGGCCACTTTACGCATCTTGGCGTTCGGTGCTTTCAGGGTGAGCTGGGAGCCCATCTGATCGGTCACGAAGTCGATGGTGGCATCCACCAGGAAGGGGGCGCTCAGGGGATCAACCATGCAGTCGAAGCCGCTGAAGGGCAGGTGTTGATCTTCCGGGTCCACGGCATCGGGCGGGCAATACGATACGCCACACTCGGCATTCTGGGTTCCCGGATTGACCACAAACACCCGGATATTGGTGCCATCAGGCTGTTTTTCCAGCAGTTTACGGAAATGGGCCTGGGCGGCGTCGGAAATGCTGATCATCACTATCCTCATAAACCTGAGTGTACGACTAGGGTATTCATGATAACGCGGTTATTAATGCTTGGGTAGCATGCCGATGGCTACTTGTTGTGCCGCAGGGTTCGACAGATTGCCCATACTTCTACCTTTGTGATGCCGCTCTCATGGAGCAAACGGCTGAGCTGCCCAGCGGTGGCGCCTGTGGTCACGACGTCATCGAGCAGGGCGACATGGCGATAGTGGTGGGGGCGGATCCGGAATGCCCCGCGCAGATTGCGCCGCCGTTGCCCGGCGCTCAGGGTTGTTTGTTGCGGGGTCGCCTTGATGCGCTGCAACAAAGTGTTGTCGCAGGGAATGTCGGTGAACTCGCCAAGGGCTTGCGCGATCTCCTCCGCCTGATTGAACCCTCGCCGCCACTGCCGCCACCAGTGCAGGGGAACCGGAATGATCGCCTCCGGCGGCTCGCGGCCATCCAGATGATCGGCCAAGAGGCGTGCCAGTAGCGGCGCCAGCAGGATCTGGCCGGAATATTTGAGCCGGGGGATCAGCATGGGGTAGGGAGCCTGGTAGTCGCCGATCACCTGCAACCGCTCCCAGGGGGGAGGCCTGCGCTGGCAGCGACCACAGACCGGTGTGCTCTCTTCTATATAGTCAGCCAGCGGTGCGGCGCAGAGGTGGCATCTCGGCTGTGACTGGTGCAGCGCCTGCCGACACCAGCTGCAGAGCAGGGGCTCGTTGTCGCAAGGCTGATGACAGAGCAGGCAACTCCCTTGCCAGTCGCCGTGGTTGCCGAGCAGCGGGCTTGCTTTAGCGAGCAGTCGCTTTAACATGCTGACCCCAAGAGCATGAACAGGGATCTTGAGTCTAGATGAGCATATCGGTAGAGCAGTTTGGCCAGGGGCCCGATCTGGTGCTGTTGCACGGTTGGGGGATGAACGGTGCGGTCTGGCATGGTATTGCCCAACAGTTGGCGCCCCACTATCGGGTTCATCTGGTAGATTTGCCCGGTTTTGGCAACAGCCTGCTGGCAGACGAGGTGGATTACAGCCTGCCCTGGCTTGCCGAGCAGGTGGCCGCCATCTTGCCGCAGAAGTGCCATCTGCTTGGCTGGTCGCTCGGCGGTCTGGTGGCAAGCCGGTTGGCGCTGACGCATCCCGATCGGTTGCACTCCCTGATCACGGTAGCCAGCTCTCCCTGCTTTATGGCGCGGGACGAGTGGCCCGGAATTGCCCCCAAGGTACTGACCGGCTTCAACCAGATGTTGGCGGGGGATTTTCGCCAGACCATAGAGCGCTTTCTGGCGATCCAGGCGATGGGCAGCGAACATGCCCGAGATGATATCCGTCAGTTGCGCCACTGGCTGGCCGAGCGCCCGGCGCCCCAGTTTGCCGCACTTGAGGCCGGGCTGACGCTGTTGGCCGACATTGACCTGCGCGAACCGCTGCGGGAGCTGGATCTGCCCTGGTTGCGGATCTATGGCCGACTGGATTCATTGGTACCCAAGGCGGCCATTCCCCTGCTGGATGATCTCTACCCTGCCAGCCGCAGTGTGACCCTCAATAAGGCCTCACACGCACCTTTTATCTCCCACCCTGACGAATTCTTTGAAATCGTTCGAGATTTTGTTGGCTAAAAAACAGCCTGCAAGCTTCATTAATCCTCTGGTCTGGCGGATAATTAAGCTATGACCAGAGGAGTAACATCATGCGTATTGATTCTGCTTTCAACAGCGGGGTACAGGGATTTCAGCGAGCCGAGCAGATTGCCGACAAGGCATCCAATCAGATCGCCCGCCTCAACACCCCCAGCGGGGATCAGGTGCAAGTGACCGATGAGCTCGTCAATCTCAAGGTGGCCGAGCAGCAGGCTGGCGCTTCCGCCAAGGTCGTGCAGACCGCCAGCGACATGATGGGAACCCTGATCGACATCCGGGTGTGAGATGAACATCAATGTCAGTCTGCCCCCCCTTATTCCGACACAGCTGCAACCCCAGGTGGAAGCGGCGAGGATGGATAATCGCCGGGCAGAGCTGATCCCGCAGGCCCGACAGGGTCAAGCCTCAAGTGCCGAATCCGAAGTCGGCTCCCAGAAAGAGAAATCCAAAGCCGGTCAGGCCTCCAGCAATCAGAGCTCCCAGAACAGCCGTGAAACCGGGCAATTAGCGCCGACGACACTACCAGACAATCGCTTTGTCGAGGCAACCGGTGAGGATGGTCAGCGCAAACAGCAAGATCCCAAACATCAGGAGCAGCAACAGCGGCAAGATCAACAGGTGCAGGATCTGATCGAGCGGGATCAGGAGGTACGCACCCACGAGCAGGCCCACCAGTCAGCGGGTGGTGAATACGCCAGCTCGCCCACCTATCAGTTTACCCAGGGGCCGGATGGCAAGCATTATGCGACGGGTGGCGAAGTCCAGATCGATACCGGTGCGGTGCCCGGTGACCCTGCAGCCACCATCGCCAAAATGCAGCAGATCCACTCTGCGGCGCTGGCCCCTGCCGAACCCTCCACTCAAGACCTGTCAGTCGCGCGCAGTGCCGCCGCGAGTGAAGCCAAGGCGCGCAAAGAGCTGATGGCCGAGCAGAGCGCAAAATCGGGCTGCGTGCTGAGCGCCTATATGGACAAGCGCAACAGCGTCATCGCGGGCCACTATCAACAGGCCGTCAGCCCGGCCGCTAACCAGTCCCTCAGCCTGCATATCTGAATCCCCCTCACCAAACTTTCAGCTGCGATACCTGTTTTGCAACTAATCTGAAGATCAGGCCCATGCCAACTTCTCAGGGGCTGTCGTGCATTTCGATGAAATCAAAGCGGAAGATTTCACCACCTTCCCACGTGTGCCGCCTCACCTGCAGATGGAGCAGTTTCTGATGCAGCTCGGAGGAGAGGGAACCGAAGGTGCCCATTTCAAGCAAATAAAGTGGTGCTGGCGGCTGGCTGGCCCAGCATGGAGAGCCCGAGAGCATGCTTGCCGCCCTGGCCCAGTAATCCTGAACTTCTCTGGTAAAAAAGCCCCTTGCGGGGCTTTTTGCATTCAGAGGGCTTCTGGAAGGTTTCGTTACTTTTTCGCTTTGGAGAGCGCTGCCGCGAAGGCGTTGCCCATGGCGCCCCCCATCGGGGCGCTTTGCCGCGGCTCACTTCTTGGTTTGGTGTTGCCAGCACTGCTGTTGCGTGCTTCAGCCGGCTTGCGCGCAGCTTGCCCCGCTTTTTCATCGAGGCGCATGGTCAGGCTGATCCGCTTGCGCGGGGCGTCCACTTCCAGCACCTTGACCCGTACTATGTCGCCAGCCTTGACCACCTCGCGGGGATCCTTGATGAAACGGTCGGTCAGGGAGGAGATGTGCACCAGCCCGTCCTGATGGACACCGATATCGACGAAGGCGCCGAAGTTGGTAACGTTGGTGACCACCCCTTCCAGCACCATCTCGGGCACCAGGTCGCTTATCTTCTCCACCCCGTCTCTGAAGGTCGCGGTTTTGAACTCGGGGCGCGGGTCGCGGCCCGGCTTGTCCAGCTCGCCGATGATGTCGGTGACAGTGGGCACGCCGAATTGCTCATCGGTGTAGTCGGCCGGTTTCAGGCTGCGCAGCAGGCTGCTGTTGCCGAGCAGGCTCTCCACTGTTTGCTCCAGTCTGGCGAGGATCCGCTCCACCACCGGATAGGACTCCGGGTGCACCGCCGAGCTATCGAGCGGATTGCTGCCACCGCGAATGCGCAGGAAGCCGGCGCACTGTTCGAAGGCTTTGGGGCCGAGTCGGCTCACTTTCAGCAACTGCTGACGGCTCTTGAAGGCGCCGTTCTCATCCCGGTAGGCGACGATGTTCTGGGCCAGCGTCTGGGAGAGGCCGGAAACCCGATTGAGCAGGGCGACCGAAGCGGTGTTCACATCGACACCGACCGCGTTCACGCAATCCTCGACCACGGCATCCAGTCGGCGGGCCAGCTGGCTCTGGCCGACGTCGTGCTGATACTGGCCCACCCCGATACTCTTGGGGTCGATCTTGACCAGCTCGGCCAGCGGGTCTTGCAGACGGCGGGCGATGGAGACGGCGCCACGGATCGAGACGTCGAGATCCGGGAACTCCTGGGAGGCGAGTTCGGAGGCGGAGTAGACTGAGGCCCCCGCTTCGCTCACCACGATTTTCTGCGCTTTGGCGTTGGGGTAGCGTTCGAACAGATCGCTCACCAGCCGGTCGGTCTCCCGCGAGGCGGTGCCGTTGCCGATGCTGATGAGCTCGACCTTGTGCTTCTGGCACAGCTCGCTCAGGGTCTTGAGGCTCTGATCAATCTGGCGTTTCGGTTCGAACGGATAGATGGTGGCGTGATCGACCAGTTTGCCGGTGGCATCGACTACGGCCACCTTGACCCCGGTGCGGATGCCCGGATCCAGCCCCATGGTGCATCGCATGCCCGCCGGGGCCGCCATCAGCAGATCCTTGAGGTTCATGGCGAACACCTTGATCGCCTCGTCTTCGGCTGATTCGCGGATGCGGCCGATCAGCTCGGTCTCCATCTGCAGCGACAACTTGATCTTCCAGGTCCAGCTCACGATCCCCTGCAGCCATTTGTCCGCCGGGCGGTTCTGCAGATTGAGCTTGAGGTGGTGGGCAATGATCCCTTCGCAGGGGCTGACACGCTCATCGTCACCGGTGACCAGCGCCAGATTGAGGATCCCCTCATTGCGGCCGCGCAGCATGGCCAGCACCCGGTGTGAGGGGGCCTTGTGCAGTGGTTCGTCGTGTTCGAAATAGTCCTTGAACTTGGCCCCTTCCTGCTCCTTGCCTGCCACCACGCGGGCGCGCAAGGTGGCATTCTGCCACAGGTAATCGCGCAGCTTCTCCAGCAGGTCGGCTTGCTCGGCGAAGCGCTCCATCAGGATATAGCGGGCACCATCGAGAGCCGCTTTGCTGTCGGCAATGCCCTGTTCGGCATTGAGGAAGGCGGCCGCCGCTTGCTCGGGATCCTGCATCGGGTCGCTGAGCAGCAGGTTGGCCAGCGGCTCCAGCCCGGCTTCGATCGCCATCTGCCCCTTGGTGCGGCGTTTGGGCTTGTAGGGGAGGTAGAGATCTTCCAGCCGGGTCTTGCTGTCGGCACCCTTCAGCTCGCGGGCCAGCTCGGGAGTCAGCTTGCCCTGCTCTTCGATGGAGCGAATGATCACCTGACGGCGATCTTCCAGTTCACGCAGATAGCCGAGTCGGCTCTCCAGAGTACGCAGCTGGCTGTCGTCCAGACCGCCGGTCACCTCTTTACGGTAACGGGCGATAAAGGGCACGGTCGAGCCTTCATCCAGCAGGCGCACCGCGGCCTGCACCTGTTCCGGGCGAGCATTGAGCTCACCGGCAATCTGTCTCTCTATAGTTTGCATCATGATGTTGTTGAGGGCCTCTGTGGTCGAGTCCGCGCCATCAGGCGCCAAGTGTGAGCACTATATGGGGTCGTGTAGCGGGATGCCACCCTGCGCCGGGGTCTGCACCAGTCAGACTGATAACGTCGCAGGGGAGGGCCGCTTATCTTGCTTTGGTTCCTGCTGCTCAGGATGTGCCTGTGGCAAGCCGCTCGCCAGCAGTCCGACTATTTGGGGTAGCTGATTGCGTTGATATACCAGCAGGCGTCACCCACAGGCGTACGGACGATGGCTTCGTCCCCGACCTCTTTCTTGAGCAGGGCGCGGGCCATGGGGGAGTCGATGGAGATGTAATCCTTGCGCTCGAAGATCTCGTCATAGCCGACGATGCGAAAGCGCTTGGTCTCGCCCTCTTCGTTTTCCACTTCAACCCAGGCGCCGAAGAAGACCTTGCCCTCCTGCGCGGGGGCATAATCGACAATTCCCAGCTCTTCGAGGCATTTACGCAGGTAGCGCACCCGCCGGTCGATCTCCCGCAGCCGCTTCTTGTTGTACTGGTAGTCGGCATTTTCGCTGCGATCTCCCAGGCTGGCAGCCCAGGCTACTTTCTTGGTGACCTCGGGTCGCTCCTGACGCCAGAGGAAATCGAGCTCTTCTTTCAGCTTGTTGTAGCCTTCACGGGTGATCAGCTTTGTCTTCATGGTGATGCGAACCTGGTCAAAGAGGGGTATTCATCGCTAACTGCTCGGGAATATTAGCTTTTGTCCTCTTGCTGTCGAGGGAAATCGTGATGGCTCGGCTGGCACCATTCAGGGCGTGGCTGGCCAGCGCGGTGACTTGATGGCCGTCACGCTCTCCAGATGAGTCATAAGCGGTAACATATTTGTGCTTTGTTCCCGCTATATCGCCCCCTAGTATTGGGGGCAGCTAAAGAATGAAGAGGCAAAGCAATGAGTCAGCAGCAATACAAGGTTCTGGTCGTGGACGATGACCTGAAATTACGTTCCCTGTTGGAGCGCTATCTCACCGAGCAGGGATTTGTGGTGCGCGGCGTGGCCAATGGCGAACAGGCCGATCGCTTGCTGACGCGTGAAAACTTCAGCCTGATGGTGCTCGACCTGATGTTGCCGGGGGAGGATGGGCTCTCCATCTGCCGTCGTCTGCGGGAAGCGGGCAACCAGATCCCGGTGCTGATGCTCACTGCCAAGGGGGATGAGGTGGATCGCATCGTCGGGCTCGAGATGGGGGCCGATGATTATCTGCCCAAGCCATTTAATCCCCGCGAACTGCTGGCGCGGATCCGTGCCGTGCTGCGTCGCCATACTGTCGAGCTGCCGGGGGCCCCCTCTGCCGCAGAGAAAGTCGTCAACTTTGGGGCCTTCCAGCTCAATCTGGCTACTCGCGATCTGAGCCGGGATGGTGAGCCGATGGCGCTCACCAGCGGTGAATTTGCGGTGCTCAAGGTGCTGGTCAGCCATCCGCGCGAACCGCTCTCCCGCGACAAGCTGATGAATCTGGCCCGTGGCCGTGAATACACTGCCACCGAGCGCAGCATCGACGTGCAGGTTTCCCGCTTGCGCCGCCTGCTGGAGCAGGATCCGGCCCAGCCCCGCTATCTGCAGACTGTCTGGGGGTTGGGGTATGTGTTCGTGCCAGATGGTGACGGTGCATGAAAAAGGTCGGCAGCATGTTCTCGCGCATGCTCTGGTTTCTGGCCGCCGTTCTGGTGGTCTATCAAGCGGTCTCCTACGTCACCTTCTACAACTATCTGCTGGCGCCTACCGTCAAGCAGATCAGCCACTTGCTGGCCAATCAGGTCAAGCTGATCTTTCCGGTCAACACTGAACAACTGGCGCTGAGTGAAGATGCCGAGCTGGTCTATGTGACGACCGGTACCGATATCTATACCCAGAGCGAGGCGGTGCCGCATGGCTTCAACGATGCCAAGCCGTACCCCTATCTGGAGGAGAACATCAGCCGCGAACTGGGTGGCCCGGCCAAGGTGCGGGTCGAGATCCAGGATCACTACATCATCTGGATCCAGCCGCCGCAGGCCAGCAACATCTGGGTGCGGATCCCGCTGACCGAGATTGAAGATGACGATATCGAACCCCTCATCATCTATCTGAGCGTGCTGCTGGTGATCACCCTGTTTGCGGCCTGGCGCTTTGCCCGGCAGTTGGTTCGTCCGCTGGAGGATCTGGAGGCCGGCGCCGTAGCCGTGGCGCGCGGCAACTTTCCCGATGCACTGGGGGAACAGGGGTCGCGGGAGGTACGCCGACTGACCCGGACCTTCAACCATATGTCGTGCTCCATCAAACGCTTGATCGAGGAGCGTAACCTGATGATGGCCGGGGTCTCGCATGACTTGCGCACCCCGCTGACCCGCATCCGGCTGGCCACCGAGATGATGTCCTCCGGTGACGAGAACCTCAAGGAGAGCATCAACGCCGATATCGATGAGTCCAACGCCATCATCGATCAGTTCATCGACTACATCCGCCCCGATGAGGGACAGGATATGGAGCAGATCGACCTGACCCAGCTGGTGCACGATACCCTGCTGATCTATTCGGAGCAGGGGCTGGAGGTCGATCTGGCGCTGCCGCGAGAGGCGGTGCGGGTGGCCTGCAATCCGGTTAGCATCCGGCGGGTGTTGAACAACCTCTCAAGCAACTCGTTGCGTTATGGGGCAAGCAGGCTACATGCCGAGTTGAAGGACGATGGGCACTGGGTGCGCTTGCGCCTCTCCGATGATGGTCCCGGCATTGCGGAGCAGGACTACTCCCGGGTGCTCAAGCCCTTTACTCAGGGCAATGTGGCGCGCACCGTCGGCGGCAGTGGCTTGGGGTTGGCCATCGTGGCCAAGATCGTCGCCCAGCACCATGGCACTCTCCGGCTGGGGCGCTCGGATCTCGGCGGCTTGCTGGTCGAGATGCGACTGCCGAAACATCAGCCACAGGAGTGGATGGATTGAGAGAAGGGCGTATCCGTGGATACGCCCTTCTGCATTATCAGACTACTTTTTCCGGCGTGATAGCGGCCGCCTTGCGATAGCGCTTGCCATATCTCAGTTGCTGGATCAGCAGGGCTGCCACGATCAATCCCAGCCCGATGGGGGTGGCGGGATGGATCGCCTCGCCGACCAGCAGGTGGAGCAAGACTAGCGAGGCAAAAGGAGAAATAAAGATGAGGTTGCTGATGGGAGCCGTGTTGGTGGCATGGCGCATCGCCATCAGCCAGAGTACGAAGCCAAACCCCATCTCGATGATCCCGACATAGATGGCGCCCAGCCAGCCTTGCCAGGCGGTCAGCTGGAAGTCGGCCAGCAGCCAGGTGGCGAGTACGATGAAGGGGAGGCTGATAATGAAACCAAGCAGCAGGCTGACGACGGGGTCCCCCTGATTGCGGGTATTGAGGATCCAGTAACTGGCCCAGATAAGGGTCGAGAGCAGCACCAGCGCGACCCCAAAGGGATTTTCAAAATGCAACCCAAAGACATCGCCCTTGGTGGCAATCACCAGGGCCCCGAAATAACCCAGCACGATCGCCACCCCATCGCGGCGGCGCAGGGTCTGACCGAGGAATGGCACAGAGAGCAGCGTGAGGGTGATGGCCCAGGTGTAGCTGAGGGTCTGTGCCTGCTGTGCTGGCAGCAAATCATAGGCTTTGAATAGCAGCAGGTAATAGAGGAAGGGATTCATCACCCCCAGCATCAGGTAATAGAGCGGGCGACTGCGCAAATAGCTGCAGAGTAGCGGCAGTTTACCCTGCTTGAGCACGATGGAGCCCAGCAGCAGGGTCGAGGTCAGCGCTGCAACCAGCAGCAGTTGCACCGGAGCGAAATAGGAGAGGGATATTTTGAAGGCCGTTGCCACAGTGGACCAGAGGGCCACGGCGCTGAGCGCGTACTGGTAGGCTTTCTTTTGATCTTTGATCATTGCTGTCGTGTCATGAACGGAAGAAAGCGGCAGTCTATCAGCCCATTGACGAGCTTGACTTGACGCCGGACATTCCTTGAGGTGATTCCTCTCATCGAAGAGCCTTTTCGGGGGCCGTCACAGAGATCCATCTGTCACAGAAAATTGCGCACAATATGTTCGCCCTCTCTTGCGCAAACGTGAAAAATCCGTATAATTCCCTCCGCTTACCCATGAGGTAAGCCAGACGATATGTCTGCTGCTGAGTGTCCTGTTTACAGGAGCCAGCCATACAGTCCTCCCGATATGGGGGGAAACGTGAAAAATCACACCTCTGGCGGGAGTAATCTCGGTCGGGCGGTGTTGATTTATGTTCTTTTATCTATTGGAGCTCTGTCAATGCAGAACCAAAGAATCCGTATCCGCCTGAAGGCTTTTGATCATCGCCTGATCGATCAATCCACTGCGGAAATCGTTGAAACTGCAAAGCGCACCGGCGCGCAGGTTCGCGGTCCTATTCCGCTGCCGACTCGCAAAGAGCGCTTCACCGTCCTGATCTCCCCGCACGTCAACAAAGATGCGCGTGATCAGTACGAGATCCGCACTCACAAGCGTCTGGTAGACATCGTTGAGCCGACTGACAAGACCGTAGACGCCCTGATGCGTCTGGATCTGGCAGCTGGTGTAGACGTCCAGATCAGCCTGGGTTAATTACGGAAAGAGGTTGATAACAATGACAATCGGTCTTGTAGGTCGCAAAGTGGGTATGACTCGCATCTTCACTGAAGATGGCGTTTCTATCCCGGTGACTGTTATCGAAGTTGAAGCTAACCGTGTAACTCAGGTCAAATCTGTAGAAACCGACGGCTACAACGCTATTCAGGTTACCACTGGCGCCAAGAAAGCCAGCCGTGTGACCAAGCCGGAAGCTGGCCACTTCGCCAAAGCTGGTGTAGAAGCCGGTCGCGGTCTGTGGGAATTCCGCCTGAACAACGGTGAAACTTTCACTGTTGGTAGCGAGCTGAAAGTAGATCTTCTCGCTGACGTTAAGCTGGTAGACGTTACTGGCACATCCAAAGGTAAAGGCTTTGCTGGTACTGTTAAGCGCCACAACTTCCGCACCCAGGATATGACCCACGGTAACTCCTTGTCTCACCGCGTTCCGGGTTCTATCGGTCAGAACCAGACTCCGGGTCGTGTATTCAAGGGCAAAAAGATGGCTGGTCACATGGGTGCTGAGCGTGTAACGACTCAGAACCTGGAACTGGTTCGTGTTGACGCTGAACGCAACCTGCTGCTCATCAAAGGCGCAGTACCGGGTGCAACCAACGGCAACGTGATCGTCAAACCTGCCGTCAAAGCGTAACGTCTGAGGAGATAGTAATGGAATTGGTAATGAAAGACGCCAAGAGCGCTCTTGAAGTTTCCGAGACTACCTTCGGGCGCGAATTCAACGAAGCTCTGGTTCACCAGGTCGTCGTTGCATATGCCGCTGGTGCCCGTCAGGGTACTCGTGCGCAGCTGACTCGCTCTGAAGTGTCTGGTGGCGGCAAAAAGCCGTGGCGTCAGAAGGGTACTGGTCGTGCCCGTGCTGGCTCCATCCGTTCGCCCATCTGGCGTTCCGGTGGTGTGACTTTTGCTGCTAAGCCGCAAGATCACAGCCAGAAAGTAAACAAGAAGATGTACCGCGGCGCTATCCGTAGCATTCTGTCCGAGCTGGTACGTCAAGAGCGCCTGATCGTTGTCGAGAAATTCGGCATCGAAGCGCCGAAGACCAAAGAACTGATCGCCAAGCTGAAAGAGATGGAACTGACTGACGTTCTGATCGTGACTGCTGAAGTCGATGAGAACCTGTTCCTGGCTGCTCGCAACCTGTACAAGGTCGACGTGCGTGATGTTGCCGGTATCGACCCGGTCAGCCTGATCGCCTTCGACAAGATTCTGATGACTGCTGACGCAGTTAAGCAAATCGAGGAGATGCTGGCATGATCCGCGAAGAACGTCTGTTGAAAGTTCTGAAGGCTCCGCACATCTCTGAAAAGAGCACCATGGTCGCAGAAAAGCAGAACACTATCGTGTTCAAAGTTGCTGTTGATGCCACCAAGGCGGAAGTCAAAGCTGCAGTTGCGAAACTGTTCGAGGTCGAAGTTGAGACCGTCCGTACCCTGAACATGAAGGGTAAGACCAAGCGCTCAGGTGCGCGTGTAGGCCGTCGTTCCGATTGGAAAAAGGCTTATGTGACCCTGAAAGCTGGTCAGGACATCGACTTCATGGGCGCAGCCGAGTAAGAGGAGTTCTCAAAAATGGCAATCGTTAAGTGCAAGCCTACTTCTCCGGGCCGCCGTCACGTCGTCAAGATCGTCAATCAAGAGCTGTACAAGGGCAAGCCCTTTGCCGCTCTGCTGGACAGCAAAAGCAAGTCCGGTGGTCGTAACAACAACGGCCGTATCACTACCCGTCATATCGGTGGTGGTCACAAGCAGCACTACCGTATCGTCGACTTCAAACGCGACAAAGACGGTATCCCGGCTAAAGTAGAGCGCCTGGAATATGATCCTAACCGTACCGCTAACATCGCTCTGGTGTTGTATGCAGACGGTGAGCGTCGTTACATCCTGGCTCCGAAAGGCCTGAAAGCTGGTGACGCAATCGCTTCTGGTGCTGATGCTGCCATCAAGGTAGGTAACGCCCTGCCGATGCGCAACATCCCGGTTGGTTCTACCGT
Source organism: Aeromonas veronii (assembly GCA_041319085.1). Classification (NCBI taxonomy): domain Bacteria; kingdom Pseudomonadati; phylum Pseudomonadota; class Gammaproteobacteria; order Aeromonadales; family Aeromonadaceae; genus Aeromonas; species Aeromonas veronii. The sequence continues at coordinate 198,574 of CP101033.1, forward strand.
TCACGCTGTAGAGATGAAACCTGGTAAAGGTGCCCAGCTGGCTCGTTCCGCTGGTACTTTCATCCAGATCCTGGCTCGTGAAGGTAACTATGTAACTCTGCGTCTGCGTTCCGGCGAAGTACGTAAAGTTCTGGCCGAGTGCCGCGCTACCATCGGTGAAGTCGGTAACTCCGAGCACATGTTGCGTCAACTGGGTAAAGCCGGTGCAAACCGCTGGCGTGGTATTCGTCCGACCGTTCGCGGTATGGCGATGAACCCGGTTGATCACCCGCACGGTGGTGGTGAGGGTCGTAACAAAGGCATGCAGCCTGTGTCCCCATGGGGCCAGAAGGCTAAAGGCTTCAAGACCCGTAAGAACAAGCGTACCGACAAGTACATCGTACGTCGTCGTAACAAGTAATTGTTAACATAGAGGAATCACCATGCCACGTTCTCTCAAGAAGGGTCCATTTATTGACCTGCACTTGCTGAAGAAGGTAGAGAAAGCGGTGGAAAGCGGGGATAAAAAGCCGGTTAAGACCTGGTCCCGTCGTTCAATGATCATCCCGAACATGATCGGTTTGACCATCGCTGTCCATAATGGTCGTCAGCACGTTCCGGTTTTCGTTACCGAAGAAATGATCGGTCACAAACTGGGTGAATTCGCACCGACTCGTACTTATCGCGGCCATGCTGCTGATAAGAAGGCTAAGAAGCGCTAAGGGATAAATGATGGAAGCTATCGCTAAACACCGTTATGCCCGTACTTCTGCCCAGAAAGCTCGTCTGGTAGCCGATCAAGTACGTGGTCTGTCCGTAGACAAGGCTCTGAATATCCTGACCTTCAGCCCGAAAAAGGCTGCTGTGCTGGTTAAGAAAGTGCTGGAATCTGCCATTGCAAACGCTGAGCACAACGAAGGCGCTGATATCGACGCGCTGCGTGTTGCTACTATCATGGTCGACGAAGGTCCCTCCATGAAGCGCATCCGTCCGCGTGCCAAAGGTCGTGCGGATCGTATCCTCAAGCGTACCGCTCACATCACTGTAGTGGTATCCGACGCTAAGGCTGGGAGATAAGCAATGGGTCAGAAAGTACATCCTAATGGCATTCGCCTGGGTATTACCAAGCCTTGGAATTCTACCTGGTTCGCGAACACCAAAGACTTCGCTGACAACCTGTACAGCGATTTTCAAGTACGCCAGTTCCTGACCAAGGAACTGAAAAACGCGTCCTTGTCCAAGATCACCATTGAGCGTCCGGCCAAGAGCATCCGTGTGACCATTCACACCGCTCGTCCGGGTGTTGTCATCGGTAAGAAAGGCGAAGACGTTGAGAAACTGCGCAAAGCTGTAGCCACTATTGCTGGCGTGCCTGCTCAGATCAACATTTCCGAAGTCCGCAAGCCGGAGCTGGATGGCAAACTCGTTGCCGACAGCATCACTTCCCAGCTGGAGCGTCGTGTCATGTTCCGTCGTGCTATGAAGCGCGCCGTACAGAACGCAATGCGCCTGGGTGCCAAGGGCATCAAAGTGGAAGTTTCCGGTCGTCTGGGCGGCGCTGAAATCGCGCGTACCGAATGGTACCGTGAAGGTCGTGTGCCGTTGCACACCCTGCGTGCCGACATCGACTACGCAACTTCTGAAGCCCACACCACTTACGGTGTGATCGGCGTTAAAGTTTGGATCTTCAAGGGCGAAGTTCTGGGCGGTCTGGCTGCTGTTAACGCTGCCGCTGCTCAAGAGCAAGCTCCTGCAAAGCCCAAGCGTGACAACAAGCGCCGCGCTGCTAAGTAAGGAGATTCGGTAAATGTTGCAACCTAAGCGTACTAAATTCCGCAAGACCCATAAGGGTCGTAACCGCGGTCTGGCCACCTCTGGTAACGAAGTATCCTTCGGTACCTTTGGCCTGAAGGCGACATCCCGTGGCCAACTGACTGCTCGTCAAATCGAAGCAGCCCGTCGTGCCATGACCCGTCACGTTAAGCGTCAAGGTAAGATCTGGATCCGTGTGTTCCCGGACAAGCCCATCACCGAAAAGCCCCTCGAAGTTCGTATGGGTAAAGGTAAGGGTAACGTGGAATACTGGGTTTGCCCGATCCAGCCTGGCAAGGTTCTGTACGAGATGGACGGTGTACCTGAGGCTCTGGCGCGTGAAGCGTTTGCCCTGGCCGCAGCTAAGCTGTCTGTTCAGACCACTTTCGTAATTAAGACGGTGATGTGATGAAAGCCCAAGATCTGCGTCAAAAGAGCGTCGAAGAACTGAACCAGGAGCTGCTGGGCCTGCTGCGTGAGCAATTCAACATGCGCATGCAAGCGTCCACCGGCCAGCTGGCTCAGACTCACACTCTGAAACAAGTGCGTCGTGACGTCGCACGTATCAAGACTGTACTGACTGAGAAGGCAGGTGCGTAATGACTGACAAGATCCGTACTCTGCAAGGTCGTGTAATCAGCGACAAGATGGACAAGTCCATCACTGTTGCTATCGAGCGCAAGGTAAAGCACCCGATCTACGGTAAGATCATCAAGCGCACTACCAAGCTGCACGTGCATGACGAGACCAACGAGTGTAAAGCAGGCGATCTCGTGGAAATCCGCGAATGCCGCCCGCTGTCCAAGACCAAGTCCTGGACCCTGGTTGCGATCTTAGAAAAGGCCTAATCGGTACTTTGTAGTTCAAGCGGCCCCTTATCGGGGCCGTTTGTTTTTTAGGCTACCTTTTCTGAAAATCCTGTGTTATAGTTTCGCGCCTTTTGAAGGCAGCCAGATCCCATTAGGGATAAGAAGTAAACAAAGCGGAGCACTAAGATGATCCAGATGCAAAGTATGCTGGGTGTTGCCGACAACTCCGGCGCTCGCAGTGTAATGTGTATTAAGGTTCTGGGTGGCTCGCACCGCCGTTACGCCGGCATCGGCGACATCATCAAGGTTTCCATCAAGGAAGCCATTCCTCGCGGTAAAGTGAAGAAAGGTGATGTGTATAACGCGGTGGTCGTACGCACCCGTAAAGGCGTTCGTCGTCCGGACGGCTCTGTCATCCGTTTCGACAACAATGCGGCTGTGTTGCTTAACAACAACCAACAGCCAATCGGTACTCGTATTTTTGGCCCGGTGACCCGTGAACTGCGTAATGAGAAGTTCATGAAGATTGTGTCCCTGGCACCCGAAGTACTGTAAGGAGTCGAACGATGGCAGCTAAAATCCGTCGCGAAGACGAAGTGATCGTACTTACCGGCAAAGACAAGGGCAAGCGTGGCAAAGTCACTCAAGTCCTGATTGCAAAAGGTAAGGTAATCGTTGAAGGCATCAACCAGGTGAAGAAACACCAGAAGCCGGTACCCGCACTGGGTCAGGCTGGCGGTATCGTCACCAAAGAAGCCCCCATCGATGTATCAAACGTAGCGCTGTTCAACTCTGCCACTGGCAAAGCTGACCGCGTTGGTTTCCGGATTGAAGACGGCAAAAAAGTCCGTTTCTTCAAATCCACCGGCGAACTTGTGAAGTAATTGGAGTTTAACGATGGCGAAACTGCATGATTACTACAAATCCGATGTAGTAAATGAACTGTCAAAGCAGTTCGGTTACAAGACTATCATGCAAGTCCCTCGGATCGAGAAAATCACCCTGAACATGGGTGTTGGTGAAGCGATCTCTGACAAGAAATTGCTGGAAAATGCTGCTGCCGATATGGCTGCCATTTCCGGTCAGAAGCCGCTGATCACCAAAGCTCGCAAATCTGTTGCGGGCTTCAAGATTCGTGAAGGCTACCCGATAGGTTGTAAAGTAACCCTGCGTGGCGAGCGTATGTGGGAGTTCCTGGAACGGCTGATCTGCATCTCCGTACCGCGTATCCGTGACTTCCGTGGCCTGAACGCTAAAGCGTTCGATGGTCGTGGTAACTACTCCATGGGCGTGCGTGAGCAGATCATCTTCCCGGAAATCGACTATGACAAAGTCGATCGCGTCCGTGGTTTGGATATCACCATCACCACTTCCGCGAATACCGATGAAGAAGGCCGTGCTCTGCTGGCTGCCTTTAACTTCCCATTCCGCAAGTAAGGTTAGGGTTATGGCTAAAACATCCATGAAAGCGCGCGAAGCAAAGCGTGCCAAGCTGGTAGCCAAGTACGCGACCAAGCGTGCCGAGCTGAAAGCTATCATCGTTGACATGAACGCTTCTGAAGAAGCGCGTTGGGATGCTGTACTGCAACTGCAACAGCTGCCCCGTGATTCCAGTCCGTCCCGCCAGCGTAACCGTTGCAATATTACTGGTCGTCCGCACGGTTTCCTGCGCAAGTTTGGCCTGTCTCGCATCAAGGTGCGTGAGCATGCCATGAAGGGCGAAATTCCGGGCCTGAAGAAGGCTTCTTGGTAACGAATCTCGGGAGTTAGACTTATGAGCATGCAAGATCCGATCGCGGATATGCTGACCCGCATCCGTAACGGTCAGGCGGCGAGCAAAGTTGCGGTTTCCATGCCTTCTTCCAAGCTGAAAGTGGCTATCGCCAAAGTGCTGAAAGAAGAAGGTTACATCGCTGGCTACTCCGTAGCTGGTGACGTGAAGCCGGAACTGGAAATTGAACTGAAATATTTCCAGGGCAAGCCAGTTGTAGAACTGATCCAACGCGTAAGCCGTCCAGGCCTGCGTATTTACAAGCGCACTACTGATCTGCCGAAAGTTATGGGCGGTCTCGGTGTTGCTATCGTGTCCACGTCTAAAGGTGTGATGACTGACCGTGCTGCTCGCAAAGCAAGCATGGGCGGTGAGATCATCTGCTACGTCGCTTAATAGGAGGTAGGAAATGTCTCGTGTTGCTAAGGCACCCGTCACTATTCCTGCTGGCGTAGAGGTGACTCTGAACGGCCAGGAACTGACCATCAAAGGTGGTAAAGGTTCTCTGGTTCGCTCTATTCACGCCGGTGTAGAAGTGACCAAAGAAGACAATGTACTCAAGTTCGCCCCGCGCGGCAGCATCGCTGGTGCTGACGCTCAGGCCGGTACTGCCCGTGCATTGGTCAACAACATGGTAATCGGTGTTACCCAAGGCTTCGAGCGCAAGCTGCAGCTGGTTGGTGTAGGTTATAAAGCCTCCATCAAGGGCAATGCTGTTGCGCTGGCTCTGGGCTTCTCTCACCCGGTAGAGCATGCGCTGCCGGCTGGTGTGACCGCTGAGTGCCCGACTGCTACAGAAATCGTTCTGCGTGGCGTCGACAAGCAGCTGGTTGGCCAAGTCGCCGCCGATATCCGTGCTTACCGCGCTCCGGAGCCCTACAAGGGCAAGGGTGTACGCTATGCCAACGAGCAAGTGCGTACTAAAGAAGCTAAGAAGAAGTAAGGTAACACTATGGACAAGAAAGCAGCTCGTCTCCGTCGTGCTACTCGTGCTCGGAAAAAGATGCAGGAACTGGGAGCCACCCGTCTGGTTGTTCACCGTACTCCGCGTCATATCTATGCGCAGGTTATTGCAGCCAACGGTTCCGAAGTTCTGGCCTCTGCTTCCACAGTAGAGAAAGCCATCAGTGAAGCTATCAAATACACCGGTAACGCAGATGCTGCTACCGCTGTAGGTAAAGCTATCGCTGAGCGTGCTATTGCCAAAGGCGTTCAGAACGTATCTTTCGATCGTTCCGGTTTCAAGTATCACGGTCGCATTGCTGCTCTGGCAGCTGCCGCACGTGACGCTGGTCTTCAGTTCTAAGCTAGGAGTCGAAGATGGCTAAAGTCGAATCTCAAGCCGGCGAACTGCAAGAAAAGCTCATTGCAGTAAACCGTGTTTCGAAAACTGTTAAAGGTGGTCGTATCATGTCCTTCACCGCGTTGACCGTGGTGGGTGATGGTAACGGCCGTGTAGGTTACGGTTACGGTAAAGCCCGTGAAGTTCCAGCTGCTATTCAAAAAGCAATGGAACAGGCTAAGCGTAACCTGAACAAGGTTGAGCTGAACAACGGCACTCTGCACCACCCGGTGCGTGGTGTTCACTCTGGCTCCACCGTGTTCATGAAGCCGGCCTCCCAAGGTACTGGTATCATTGCAGGCGGCGCTATGCGTGCTGTTCTGGAAGTTGCTGGTATCCACAACGTGCTGGCCAAGACCTACGGTTCCACCAACCCAATCAACGTTGTTCGCGCTACTGTAGACGCTCTGGTTCACGGTCAATCACCGGAACAGATCGCTGCCAAGCGTGGTCTGCGCGTTGAAGAAATTCTGGGGTAATGCGACATGGCTAACACTGTAAAAGTAACTCAAACTCGCAGCTCTATCGGCCGTCTGCCAAAGCACAAGGCGACTCTGCGTGGTCTGGGTCTGCGTCGCATTGGTCACACCGTTGAGCTGGAAGATACTCCTTGCGTACGCGGCATGATCAACCAGGTTTATTACATGGTTAAGGTGGAGGGCTAAGCATGCGTCTGAATACTCTGTCTCCGGCCGCTGGCTCCAAGCGTGTTAAGCACCGTCCGGGCCGTGGTATCGGTTCTGGTCTGGGCAAGACCGGTGGTCGTGGTGTTAAAGGTCAAACCTCTCGTTCCGGTGGCGGTAAAGTCCGCAACGGTTTCGAAGGCGGCCAGATGCCTTTGAAAATCCGTCTGCCGAAGTTCGGTTTCTTCTCTCGCAAATCTTTGGTTTCTGCCGAAGTGCGTCTGAACGAAATCGCCATGGTAGAAGGTGATGTGGTCGACCTGAGCACTCTGAAGCAAGCCGGTGTTGTTACTAAGAACATCGTATTCGCTAAAGTTGTTCTGTCAGGCAACATTGACCGTGCTGTGACCGTTCGTGGTCTGTCCGTCACCAAAGGTGCACGCGCAGCCATCGAGGCCGCTGGCGGTAAAATCGAGGAATAATCAGTACAATGGCTAAGAAACCAGGATTGGAAATTAAAGCACAGGGTGGTCTGAGTGAACTGAAGAGCCGTCTGCTCTTCGTTCTCGGGGCGATTATCGTTTTCCGTGCAGGCTCTTATGTGCCGATTCCTGGTATTGACGCCGCCGTACTGGCCGAGTTGTTCCAGCAACAGAAGGGCACCATCATTGAGATGTTCAACATGTTCAGTGGTGGTGCACTCTCGCGTGCTTCTATTCTTGCGTTGGGGATCATGCCGTACATTTCGGCGTCGATCATTATCCAGCTGCTGACAGTGGTTCACCCCGCTCTTGCTGAACTCAAGAAAGAAGGTGAATCCGGCCGTCGCAAGATTAGCCAATATACCCGTTGGGGCACGCTGGTTTTGGGAACTTTCCAGGCCATTGGTATTGCAACCGGTCTGCCGAATATGATGCATGGACTCGTGACTCATCCGGGTTTGGGCTTCTATTTCACAGCGGTTGTGAGTCTGGTCACCGGTACCATGTTTTTGATGTGGTTGGGTGAGCAGATTACCGAGCGTGGGATTGGTAATGGTATCTCGTTGATTATTTTCACGGGTATCGTTGCTGGTCTGCCGCATGCCATTGGCGCTACGGCCGAACAGGCACGTCAAGGGGAATTGCACATCCTGCTGTTGTTGTTGCTGGGCTTGATTGTTTTCGCAGTGACTTACTTTGTGGTGTTCGTGGAGCGTGGTCAGCGTCGTATCGTCGTTAACTATGCCAAGCGTCAACAAGGCCGCCAGGTATTTGCCGCGCAAAGCACACACCTGCCGTTGAAAGTGAATATGGCTGGTGTGATTCCTGCGATTTTCGCATCCAGTATCATCCTCTTCCCGGGGACCATTACCTCTTGGTTTGGTCAGGGCGAGGGTAAAGTAGCTGATATCCTGCAACAGGTCTCTATGGTCCTGCAGCCGGGTCAACCGCTTTACGAGATGCTGTATGCAGCAGCCATTATCTTCTTCTGCTTCTTCTATACCGCGCTGGTGTTCAACCCCCGCGAGACAGCAGATAATCTGAAGAAGAGTGGAGCCTTTATCCCGGGGATTCGCCCGGGCGAGCAGACAGCACGTTACATCGATAAGGTTATGACTCGCCTGACATTGGCAGGTGCGCTCTATATAACCTTTATCTGTCTGGTACCCCAGTTCTTGATGACTGCCTGGAACGTACAGTTCTACTTCGGTGGCACTTCGCTGCTGATTATCGTGGTAGTTATCATGGACTTCATGGCTCAGGTACAAACCCATATGATGTCTCATCAATATGGCGACGTCCTGAGGAAGGCCAACCTGAAGGGCTACGGCCGCTAAAGGTCGGCGTAGTTACGGAGTTAAGCAATGAAAGTTCGTGCTTCCGTTAAGGCAATCTGCCGTAACTGCAAAATCATCAAGCGTCACGGTGTGGTGCGTGTGATTTGCAGCGAGCCAAAGCATAAACAGCGCCAAGGCTAATTTTTTACGGTTAGTACTTGCAACAAATAGTTGTGCTGGCTAATATAGCCAGCCAACTTTTGTTGTGTATTGGTTGACCGCCACGTATCCGCTCACGGGCTTTGTGGTGGTCGTAATCTACTATATGTAGGAGTGAATAGTGGCCCGTATCGCTGGCATTAACATTCCTGACCATAAGCATGCAGTCATCGCTTTGACTGCGATTTATGGCGTCGGTCGTACCCGCTCCAAGGCCATCTGTGCCGCAGCCGGTATCGCTGAGAATGTGAAAATTAAAGACCTGGACGAAACTCAGATCGAGAGTCTGCGTGAACAAGTAGGTAAATTCACCGTTGAAGGTGACCTGCGTCGTCAGATTTCCATGAACATCAAGCGATTGATGGATCTGGGTTGCTACCGTGGTTTGCGTCACCGTCGTAGCCTGCCTGTTCGTGGTCAACGTACCAAGACCAACGCTCGTACCCGTAAGGGTCCGCGCAAGGCTATCAAGAAGTAACGGGAAGGTAGAAAATGGCTAAAACTCCGACTCGTGCTCGCAAGCGCGTTAAAAAGCAAGTGAGCGACGGTATTGCACACGTTCATGCATCTTTCAACAACACAATCGTGACCATTACTGACCGTCAGGGCAACGCTCTGTCATGGGCCACCTCCGGTGGTTCAGGTTTCCGTGGTTCCCGTAAGTCCACTCCGTTTGCTGCCCAGGTAGCTGCTGAGCGTGCTGGTGAGATCGCCAAAGAATACGGCGTGAAGAACCTGGAAGTCATGGTTAAAGGTCCGGGTCCCGGTCGTGAGTCTTCCATCCGCGCTCTGAACGCGGCTGGTTTCCGCATCACTAACATTACTGATGTGACTCCGATCCCGCACAACGGTTGTCGTCCTCCCAAGAAGCGCCGCGTATAACGCAGTAGCAACTTGGTCTAGGATTGTTGGAGAAAGAAGATGGCAAGATATATCGGTCCTAAGCTTAAGCTTAGCCGTCGTGAGGGCACCGACCTCTTCCTGAAGTCTGGTGTTCGTGCGATTGATTCTAAGTGCAAGATTGACACCGCCCCTGGTCAGCACGGTGCGCGTAAAGCGCGTCTGTCCGACTACGGTGTTCAGCTGCGCGAGAAACAAAAAGTTCGTCGTATCTACGGCGTATTGGAAAAACAGTTCCGCAACTACTACCGCGACGCTGCCCGTCAAAAGGGTAACACCGGTGAAAACCTGTTGCAGCTGCTGGAAGGTCGTTTGGACAACGTTGTTTACCGTATGGGCTTCGGTGCTACTCGTGCTGAATCTCGTCAGCTGGTGAGCCATAAGGCTATCATGGTAAACGGTCGCGTTGTAAACATTCCTTCTTTCCAGGTTTCCCCTGAGGACGTGATCTGCGTTCGCGAGAAGGCTAAGAAGCAAGCGCGTATCAAAGCTTCTTTGGAAGTTGCTGGTCAGCGTGAGAAGCCGACTTGGGTAGAGGTTGACGCTGCTAAAATGGAAGGTGCTTTCAAGCGTCTGCCAGAGCGTTCTGACCTGTCTGCCGACATTAACGAACAGCTGATCGTCGAGCTTTACTCCAAGTAAAGCTAGCTTCTAAAGAGAGGACACAATGCTGGGTTCTGTAACAGATTTTCTTAAACCGCGGCTAGTTGACATCGAGCAAGTTAGCCCGACTCATGCGAAAGTGACTCTTGAGCCACTTGAGCGTGGCTTTGGTCACACGCTGGGCAACGCCTTGCGTCGTATTTTGCTGTCATCTATGCCCGGTTGTGCAGTTACTGAAGTCGAAATTGACGGGGTACTGCATGAGTACAGCAGCAAAGAAGGTGTACAGGAAGACATTCTTGAAATCCTGCTCAACCTGAAAGGTATCGCTGTGAAGCTGGAAGGCAAGGACGAGGTAACTCTGTCCCTGACCAAGTCTGGAACAGGCCCCGTTACCGCTGGTGATATCACTCACGGTGATGAAGTCGAGATCGTAAACCCGGAGCACGTAATCTGCCACCTGACTGGAGCCAATGCTGAAATCAGCATGCGCCTGAAAGTTCAGCGCGGTCGTGGTTATGTGCCTGCTTCTGCTCGTGTTCACAACGATGACGAAGAGCGTCCTATTGGTCGCCTGCTGCTGGACTCCGCGTTCAGCCCCATCGTTCGTATTGCCTACAATGTTGAGGCAGCACGTGTGGAACAGCGTACCGACTTGGACAAGCTGGTCATCGACATGGAGACCAATGGTACTCTGGATCCTGAAGAAGCCATCCGTCGTTCTGCCACTATTCTGGCCGAGCAACTGGAAGCTTTCGTGGATCTGCGCGATGTCAGCGTGCCCGAGAAGAAAGAAGAGAAACCCGAGTTTGATCCGATTCTGCTACGTCCTGTCGATGATTTGGAGCTGACAGTTCGTTCTGCGAACTGTCTGAAGGCAGAAGCTATCCACTATATTGGTGATCTGGTACAGCGTACCGAAGTTGAGTTGCTTAAGACTCCTAACCTCGGTAAGAAGTCCCTGACTGAGATCAAGGACGTGTTGGCCTCCCGTGGTCTGTCTCTTGGCATGCGCCTTGAGAACTGGCCGCCCGCCAGCATCGCTGACGAGTAATCCAGATTACGGGTTTCACAGATTTAGTTAGAAGGATAAGGTCATGCGCCATCGTTTGAGTGGTCGTCAACTGAACCGGAACAGCAGCCATCGTCAGGCAATGTTCCGCAACATGGCCAGCTCCCTGGTTCGTCATGAGATCATCAAGACGACTCTGCCTAAGGCAAAAGAGCTGCGTCGTGTAGTTGAACCGCTGATCACCCTTGCCAAGACTGATAGCGTTGCTAATCGTCGCCTGGCATTTGCCCGTACTCGCGATAACGCGATCGTGGCTAAGCTGTTCAATGAACTGGGCCCGCGCTACCTGGAGCGTGCCGGCGGTTATACTCGCATTCTGAAATGCGGGTTCCGTGCAGGTGACAACGCCCCTATGGCTTATATTGAGCTGGTAGACCGCCCGGCCGCTGCTGAAGCAGCTGCTGAGTGATAAAGAAAAAGCCGGGCTTGTCCCGGCTTTTCTTTTAAAAGACTGTAATTTGAAATTCTTCTTCTTCATTGTCATTTAATCCCCTACTTACCCACCCATTTTTCTTATTCATCGCGGCTTCCGAGGAAGGCAGCCTTGATTCGATTATTCACTCTCTCCAGCAGGCTGTTGTGCATTGGAAAAAGGGTGCTGGTCAAAGATACCCAAGATGTAACGTCGAAGGTTTTTGGCAAAACGCTGTAATGTCAATCAGCATCCAAAATTGACCAGGGTTAGCTGGCTGATTTCATCCTCTGTTTGAAGCGGTACGAGACATTTCCTGTCTCGATGATCTCGCAGTGATGGGTGATCCTATCCAGCATCGCTGTTGTCATTTTCTCATCCGTAAATACCTTGCCCCATTCGCTGAACGCCAGGTTGGTGGTCAGGATCAGGCTGGTGCGCTCGTACAGCTTGCTTAGCAGGTGAAACAGCAGGGCTCCACCGCTTTCGGCAAACAGCAGGCAGCCCAGTTCGTCCAGGATCACCGCATCAACATTGACCAGCCGGTTCGCAAGCTGCCCAGCTTTGCCTGATGCCTTCTCCTGTTCCAGTTGGTTGACCAGGTCCACCACGCCGTAGAAACGCACTCGCTTGCCCCGGCGTACGGCATTGCGTCCTAGGGCGAACCTCACCCGTAGTCGGCGACACGATGGGCACAGTGGGCCCGCATTAGTCGATAAAGAGCTTTTCCTCCGCCTTGTGGATCTGGCGCATGGGGCGTTTTTGCAACTGACACCAGGACTTGTAACGGTCGCAAAACTGGGAGTAGCGGTAACAGCTGTTGGGATAGCGCTGGGTGTACTCCTCCCAGAGCAGCTGTTTGGAGACCCCCCTAGCACTTGAGCTCCTGATGGATAGAGGGCCAATCGGACACGATATGGCGAGCCGATATGGAGGTATCGGCCTGCGTGGTAATACGCAGGAGCCGACACTGGCCTTGGTGCAGCTACTTATCTGGCGAACAGAGAGGTCAGCCTCCAGCCGCAGTCGCAACACTTCACGAATTTTACGCATTGCAATCCTCTTGGCAGACATAGGCTCTTCCCTGGCTAAAGGGAGAGCGTATCAAAGGTCGTTAAATCAATGCGTTAAGAATGATTCCGGTGAATGTGAACAGGGATTCCGGGATGTTGAACACTGTTTCCGGAAAGAGGGGGCAAAGTGTTCAGGTTGAGCCGGAATGAGCGTTCACGTTGGTCCGGAAATGGTGTTCATGATCGGCAGGAATATGCACAGGTTACCGGCTCGTTCACGTAATGGCTCATCAGCGCCAGGAAGCGGGGATTGAAACGGCGCTCTTTGCCCCCGAGCACCTGGTCGACGCAGGTCTTGAGGTTGTCGTAGATGCCCTGGCGTGGCACGCCGCCCAAATAATGGAAAGCCGCATCGTGGGCGGCAAACAGCATCTACTGGGTTTCGCGGGGAAACACCATGACGAAGGGCTGGCGGCTGTGGGTGAGGCGAAAATGGGCAGCCTTGACCCGTTGCTCCACGCCGACGATCTCCACCTCTTCCTCGCTCCAGTCAAACTCATAGGCCTCACCCGCTGCGAACGTCAGAGGGACAAAGGCGGCCACGTTGGCCGGCAGCTGTTTATAGTCACGGACGAAGCGCTGGACGCTGTCGTATGCGCCCCGGTAGCAAGGTGTTGTAGGACTTCAAGGAGTTGTCTGGCACAGCGGCGTTGTTACTTGGGCCGCTTGGCATCGAGGTCCAGCCACTGGGTCTGCGTCGGCTCGAACTCGCCGAGCTTGGGTCTGGCAGGCTGCTGGCGTCGATATTTGGGCGGTTCGGAGGGGGGTTGGCGAAGGTACTTGCGAACGGTATTGCGAGAGAGTCCTGTGACTTTAGCGATGGCGCTGATGGACTGGCCGTCCACCTGGTACATACGCCGGATCTTCAACACGGTTTTCATGATTAACACTCCAGGTTCTCCGATCCAAAGATCGGATAGTTGCACACACTCCGGGGTGGTCAAAATTGGACGCTGAAAACCCCGGAAACCTGGTCATTTTTGCGCGCTGATCAACACGCTGTAAGGGAGTGGGTACAAGAATTTATGGGCTGGTATAACGAAGAGCACAAGCATAGCCGCATCGGCTTGTCACGCCGGGAGAGCGGCATCGAGGGGAATACAAAGGGCTATTGGCCAAGCGTCACGAGGTGTATCAGGCAGCCAGGGAAGCGAACCCGGCAAGGTGGCGTGGCCAAACCCGAAACTGGACGCCAGTGGGGGCGGTGATACTCAACCCGGATAGCCCGGAGCCAACACCAAAACTCGCGGCGTAAAAAACTGGTTTACGCGACATCTACCTTGAGACACGCCGACTGCTGGGTGAGGATGCCGAGATCTTTTTCAGACTTGATGTCTTTGGCTAACTCAGCGGCTAGTGCTTTGAGTTTGTCTTGGTCCATTTTCTTGCCCACGAAGGTATCCTTTTGAAAAAAGTTACTTATTCGTGCGTGGCTACACAATTGGATTTACAGGCCCCAAAAAGATGGGGGCGACTTGCGTCGCCCCCGGTAGTCGTATCGCTCATATCCTTGAACGAAGTTGCTCCCTGCAATCCCTGACTGTTTACCTCTTCCTTTAGGTTTCCCCTTCCCAATCCTTTGGGGTGTCCTTTAGCCATCTTGGCCTGACGAGTCATCCTGTCTCGTCGCACTTTCTCCGTCCTGGGAGGTGTCCTTTACCACATCCTGTGGTGATGTCCATTTGCCCAACCCTGGCAGCCAGTCTTCCTGACCGACTTCATTGCGTCCGTGCATGAGTAACTATAAGGATTTTATAACCGGCTACAACGCCAGATTGGAAAACGTTTTTATCATTGGCTATTTCGGAAGTGTTGTTTTTCGATTTATTCATTTATTAACATAGCCTTATGGCATTTACCTTCATGTTTTAAGATCCTATCTTCCGATTATCTCGAGGATCTTTCAGGCTGTTGACTTACATTTTGAATGGCAGATCTCTTACACGACGCTTTGGTTGCTTTTGAAATAGATTTTGCAGTCTGATGATGTTCATTCGGGGTGAGTGGGCGAGACACAAAATGAGTGGCTGAACGGAGAAATTATGAGCGCTGGTTGAGTCGTTCATAGATGGTCTGGCGTTCTTCCGGGGTGAGCGAAGAGAAGGAGTGGGTAAAGAGGCGCAGCAACAGGGACTTGTTCATGCCATCTTGCTGGGTCAGATTACCCAGCTCGTCGATGGCCACCGTGCTCATGGAGAAGGTGGCCTTTTTGTAGCTGGGCTTCAGGTGTTCGCCACTCTCGATAAAGGCCAGTGCCGAAAGAGCTTCATCACGATGCTGGCTCAGTTCAAGGCTGACCACCTTGGGTTTGCCCTTGGCGTAGAACTCCGCATCTTCGATAAATTCGTCGATGGTGAACTTCTTCTGGTGATGCAGCTGGTGTTTTTTCTTCAGAGCGGCTAGACCCATCTCACCCCCCCACTTGCAAGAACTCTTTGGCGATGGCCCGGATCTCTTCGGCGGATTTGCCATCCGGCTCGATCTCATCACCGAAAGCCCCTGCTCTTCGCTGTTGTCGTAGACGTTGCGGCCATAGGTGATGGTGTTCAGGACGTCGACACCGTGCGCACGAGGAGCAGACTTTTTTGCCTCCAGAATGCGTTTTACCTGATTGGCAGGGCGGGGCTCTGGGTCAGCACCACGGCTGCATTGAGCGTTGGATTGACTATCTTGCTGGCGTTGATGAGATCTTCCATGTGGGGCAGGGTCTTGAGGTTGCGGCGTTTTGGGCGCAAGGGGATCAGGGCGTGGGTGGCGACAGCCATGGTGGAGCGCAGTGCCCGGTTGTCTTGCCCACCGCAATCGACGATGACGTAGTCGTTCGGTTCTTCAGGCTGAGCAGGTCGTTGCGAATATTGCCATAGAGTTGAACGCAGTTGATTTGTGGCAGCTCCGGGTTGTCATTGCGCTCCTGAATCCAGTCAGAGGTGGTGCGCTGCGGGTCGCAGTCGACCAGTAATACCTCCCCCTGAAATTGGCATCTGAGGTAGACCGCCAGATTTTGTGCCAGGCAGCTCTTGCCATTCCCCCCCTTCTCTCCACCGACCAACAAGATCATGACATTCCCCTATCCATGAGAAAACCGCTGATTTCAGTATTAGGAGGGGCCAGCCTCATCACAAGGCGAGAGGAGTGATGCCCCTCTCGTTGTTTGTTGTTTCGATTAGTAATGAACGCTGCCTTCATGCCAGCGGCAGACATATTCCGGCACCAGCATCTGGGGTGCCTGGTCGACATGGCAGACTACCATGGGCATGGCGGGGGCACCTTCAGCCTGACTGAGAGTTGGCAGTGCTGACAGCATCAGAGTGGCGAGCAGCAGCATGGGTTTCATCTTCATAACAACTCCTTGGTTGAACCAACTATATGTGATCTTGATCACCTTTTGAGTTAAGTAGCCCTTGGCGCCAGCGCAAGGTGAGATGAATAAATTCAATTAATGAAAAAAGTATCAAAAGGTGTTGTGTTGGCTGGTCAGGATAGTTGAGTGCCTTGATGCGATCTTTGTGCATATTGAGTTGATGGGGAGGCTGCGGAGACGTATGCGTAGGGCAGGACACAAGGGGGGTGACATCAATGCCATGATCTGGGACAAGAAAAGATTTATGCAGTGAAGCGAGGGGGTATGAGTTTTTATTCTGCTTAAGCTGCAACTGTCGTGCGGATGTATTCAATAGCGAGACTGCAATATTCATTAATTATATAAAAACAAACCTATCATAATGATTTTAAATGCTTTTGTGTTTTTTGGTTTAATCCGCTTGGCGAGCGTGAATGAATAAAATACGAATCAACCTGAAATATAGCGAGGTGGTTTTGCATGGTTATTCGGTGCGCCTTGTGTGGAAAATACGCGATTTGCTACTGGGGTCATAGATTGAACGGTGAATATATTCAGTTCTTGTTGAATGTGATCAATGTCTAGGTTTGTGTCGGTTTGCAGGTCTAACCTCGGTCTCGAAAGGCAAGGGCAGGATAGAACACAAGCTGAGTACCCTACATAAAGAATATCCCGCCTTAGCCACGAGCATGAATAGAAGGAATCTATTCAATCACTCGCAGGGACCACTGCTAGACGGAATATAATCATGAGCAAATTTTATGTAGGTTCTGAAGTTGGCCAATTGCGCCGTGTCATGTTGCACCGCCCCAACCTCAGTCTGAAGCGTCTGACTCCTTCCAACTGCCAGGATCTGCTGTTCGATGACGTCCTGTCTGTTGAACGTGCCGGTCAGGAGCACGACAAATTCGCTCAGGTACTGCGCGATCAGAATGTCGAAGTTTTCCTGCTGACCAATCTGCTGGCCGAAACCCTGGATGTGCCGGAAGCCAAAGCCTGGCTGTTGCAACATCAGGTTTCCGATTACCGCCTCGGTTCTTCTTTTGCCAACGACGTGCGCTGCTTCCTGGCAGACATGCCGCACCGTGAACTGGCCCGTATTCTCTCCGGCGGCCTGACCTTCTCAGAGATGCCCTACAGCGGCGTCAACATGGTAGTGGGTATGCATGCGCCGACCGACTTCATCATCGAGCCGCTGCCCAATCACCTCTTTACCCGTGACACCTCCTGCTGGGTCTACGGTGGCGTCTCCATCAACCCCATGGCCAAGGCTGCCCGTCGCCGCGAGACCAACCATGTGAAGGCCATCTACCGCTGGCACCCGCAGTTTGCCGGTCAGGACTTCATCAAATACTTCGGTGATGAAGATCGCGACTACGACAACTCCACCATCGAGGGGGGCGACGTGCTGGTTATTGGCCGCGGCTCCGTGCTGATCGGTATGTCCGAGCGCACCACGCCGCAAGGGGTCGAGCACCTGGCTCGCGGCCTGTTCAAACACGGCCAGGCCAAACAGGTCATCGCCATGCAACTGCCGAAACACCGCAGCTGCATGCACCTCGACACCGTCATGACCCACATGGACATAGACACCTTCTCCGTCTATCCGGAAGTCATCCGCAAGGATGTGAACTGCTGGAGCCTGACACCGGGTGGTGCCACCGGCATGAACATCAAGGAAGAAGGCTACTTCGTGACTGCCATTGAGAAGGCGCTGGGTGTGGATCAGCTGAAACTCATCACCACCGGCGGCGACAGCTTCGAGGCCGAGCGCGAGCAGTGGAACGACGCCAACAACGTGCTGACCGTGCGCCCCGGCGTAGTGGTGGGTTACGAGCGCAATACCTATACCAACGAGAAGTACGACAAGGCTGGCATCACAGTGCTGCCCATCCCGGGTGAAGAGCTGGGACGTGGTCGCGGCGGCGCCCGCTGCATGAGCTGCCCGATGGAACGCGACGGCATCTAACAAGACGGCGTGGCGCCGGCAAGAGGCCGGCGCCACAGATACCAAGAATCGAGAGTAACACTCATGAAAAAACCAACTGTCGTCGTCGCCCTGGGTGGCAATGCTCTGCTCCGTCGTGGCGAGCCGCTCGAAGCTGACATCCAGCGCAAGAACATCGCCACTGCCGCCAAGACCATCGCCCTGATCGCTCAGGAGTACAACGTGGTGCTGGTGCATGGCAACGGCCCGCAAGTCGGTCTGCTGGCCCTGCAAAACAGTGCCTACACCAAGGTATCCCCCTATCCGCTGGATGTGCTGGGTGCCGAGTCTCAGGGCATGATCGGCTACATGCTGATCCAGGAGCTGAAAAACCTGATGCCGAGCCGCAACGTCACCGCGTTGCTGACCCAGGTGCAGGTCGATCCCAAGGATCCGGCGTTTGCCAATCCGACCAAATTTATCGGCCCCGTCTACGAAGAGGCTGAAGCCCGCACCCTGGCAGAAGAGAAGCACTGGGTGGTCAAGGCTGACGGCAAGTTCTTCCGCCGCGTGGTGCCGTCCCCGCTGCCCCAGCGCATCGTCGAAGGCGACGCCATCGAAACCCTGATCGCCCAGGGCCACCTCATCATCTGTACCGGTGGTGGTGGTATCCCGGTGACCTGGGATGGCCAGAGCCTGACCGGTATCGAAGCCGTCATCGACAAGGACATGTCTGCCGCCTATCTGGCCAAGCAGATCAAGGCCGACGCCCTGCTGATCCTGACCGATGCTGATGCCGTCTACCTGGACTGGGGCAAACCGACTCAGCGTCCGCTGCGGGTGACCAGCCCGGACGAGCTGGCCGGGGTCAAGTTCGACGCAGGTTCCATGGGGCCGAAAGTCGAAGCCTCCTGTGAATTTGTCAAAGCGACCGGCGGCATGGTCGGCATCGGCTCTCTGGAAGATGGCCTCGCCATCCTCAAGGGTGAAGCCGGTACCAATATCGTCGCCACCCGTACCGTGAATGCGTAATTGAAACTCGGCCCTCCGGGGTCTGCACAAATCTGTACTGAAGAATGCGTAGTCAACACTACTGCCTAAATTGGTCTGAACAAATATAGAGAGAACTCATCATGGCTTTTAATCTGCGTAACCGTAACTTCCTGAAACTGCTGGACTTCACCCCGCGCGAAATCCAATACATGATCGATCTCGCCATCGACCTGAAAAAAGCCAAATACGGTGGCTACGAGCGCAAGCATCTGGTTGGCAAAAACATTGCCCTGATTTTCGAGAAGACCTCCACCCGTACCCGCTGTGCGTTTGAAGTGGCGGCCTTCGACCAGGGCGCGCAAGTCTCCTACCTTGGCCCAAGCGGTTCCCAGATCGGTCACAAGGAGTCCATGAAGGATACCGCCCGGGTACTGGGTCGCATGTATGACGGTATCGAATACCGTGGCTACGGTCAGGAGATCGTGGAAGAGCTGGGTGCCTACGCCGGTGTCCCGGTCTGGAACGGCCTGACCAACGAATTCCACCCGACCCAGATCCTGGCTGACTTCATGACCATGCTGGAGCACGGCAAGGGCAAACGTCTGGATCAAATCAAGTTCGCCTACCTGGGTGATGCCCGCAACAACATGGGTAACTCCCTGATGGTCGGCGCCGCCAAAATGGGCATGGACATCCGTCTGGTTGCGCCGAAAGCCTTCTGGCCGGAAGAGGAGCTGGTTGCCAAGTGCCGCCTGATTGCCGAAGAGACCGGCGCACGCATCACCCTGACCGAAGATGTGAAAGAGGGTGTACTGGGCACCGACTTCCTCTACACCGACGTCTGGGTATCCATGGGTGAAGCGAAAGAAGCCTGGGATCAGCGCGTGAAACTGATGACGCCGTATCAGGTCAACATGGATGTCATCAACGCCACCAAGAACCCGGATGTGAAGTTCATGCACTGCCTGCCGGCGTTCCACAACGACGAGACCACCATGGGTAAGGAAGTGGCTGAGAAATATGGCATGAAAGGCCTGGAAGTGACCGAGGACGTGTTCGAATCCGAGCACAGCATCGTGTTCGACGAGGCCGAAAACCGGATGCACACCATCAAGGCAGTGATGGTTGCTACGCTGGGCGACTAAGGTCGCAGTAGTGGTGCCGGGGGGTGACCCCCGGCTTTTCGACCATGTGACAGCGGCATAATACCTCTACCCCTACGACCCGCAGATACATGGATACCACACCACAGAAGGAAGCTGGACCATGACCAAATTCAAGTTCCCGTCAGCCTACACGATACTGTTTGTGCTGATCGCCCTGGTAGCCGCCCTGAGCTGGGTAGTGCCGGCAGGCAAATATGAAATGACCATGAACGAAGCCCTCGGCAAAGAAGTGCCGGTGGCGGGTACCTACAAACTGGTGGAGGGTAATCCCCAGGGGATCGTCGACGTGCTGCTGGCACCTATCGATGGCCTCTACAACCACGACACCTATGAGGCTGGCGCCATCGACGTCTCCCTCTTCATCCTGATCATCGGTGGTTTTCTTGGCATTGTGACCAAGACCGGTGCCATCGATGCCGGTATTGAACGTGTGACCGACCGCCTGCGCGGCCGGGAAGAGTGGATGATTCCGATCCTGATGGCGCTGTTCGCCGCAGGTGGAACCATCTACGGCATGGCCGAAGAGTCGCTGCCGTTCTACACCCTGCTGGTGCCGGTGATGATGGCTGCCCGCTTCGACCCAGTGGTGGCGGCGGCAACCGTGTTGCTGGGCGCCGGTATCGGTACTCTGGGCTCCACCATCAACCCGTTTGCGACCGTGATTGCCGCCAACGCCGCTGGTATCTCCTTCACCGATGGTATCTGGCTGCGCGTCGCCATGCTGGTCGCCGGTTGGCTGCTCTGTGTTGCTTACGTCATGCGTTACGCCAAGATGGTGCGCAGCGATCCGAGCAAATCGCTGGTGGCTGACAAGTGGGAAGAGAACCGTGCCCACTTCCTCGGCAACAAGAGCGATCAAATGCTGGAGTTCACGCTGACTCGCAAGATTGTGCTGGGTATCTTCGTCGCCGCTTTCGCCGTGATGATCTACGGTGTGGCCGTGCTGGGCTGGTGGATGGCGCAGATCTCTGGCGTGTTCCTGGCCGCCGCCATCATTGTTGGGGTCATCTCCCGCATGAGCGAGGAGGAGCTGACCTCCAACTTTATTGATGGTGCCCGTGACCTGCTCGGCGTGGCGCTGATCATCGGTATCGCCCGCGGTATCGTGGTGGTGATGGATAACGGCATGATCACTCATACCATTTTGCACAGTGCAGAAGGGATCGTGACCGGCCTTTCCACCATCGTCTTTATCAACGTGATGTTCGTGCTGGAAGTGGTGCTCTCCTTCCTGGTGCCGTCCTCCTCCGGTCTGGCCGTGCTGACCATGCCGATCATGGCGCCGTTGGCCGACTTCGCCAACGTAGGTCGTGAGCTGGTAGTGACTGCTTACCAGTCTGCCTCCGGTCTGGTGAATTTGGTGACCCCGACCTCCGCCGTGGTAATGGGCGGTCTGGCCATCGCCAAGGTGCCTTATGTGCGCTACCTGAAGTGGGTGGCTCCGCTGCTCGCCATCCTGACCGTGCTGATCGTGGCCTGCCTGAGTCTTGGCGCCGTGCTCTCATAAGGGCTGACAAGCAAGATGAAACGGGAGCCTGCGGGCTCCCGTTTTTATGAGCGCAAAAAGTACTGGGCACAGCATAACAGGCAACAAAAAGGCGACCCGCAGGTCGCCTCGATGCATTCGGGGACGGTGGTTAGCGGGCCTGCGCCAGCGTGCGCACCACGGCGGCATGGGCCTGACGAGTGCGACTGATGTGGCGCGGCGCGACCAGTACCACGTCATTGCCCGCAACGGCGCCCATGATCTCGGGATTGGCGTTGCGATCCAGCAGGCGGGCCACCACGGTAGCAGCGCCCGGGGTGGTATGGATCAATACCATCTGCTGGTTGTGCACCACTTCACGCACCATGTCGTGGATCGAGCGGGTGCTGCCTGCTGGCTCAAGCTGATCGTCGACCAGGGTGTAGACCTTCTTGCCATTGGCATTCTGCGCCTTGGCAACGCCGAGGCGGTGCAGCAGGCGAGAGATGGTGGACTGGCTAATATCGGCAAAGCCGCGCTCTGACAGCTCGCGGCGGATCTCTTCCTGGGTGCTGTAGCAGTGTTGACCGATGATCTGGCGACAGGCATCCAGCTGTGCCAGATCGGGCTCTTGGGCAACGGGGCGACTGAGGGGTTTGACCACGGCGACTTCCTTTGACGATGACCGGAGGTAAACGCGCGATATTTGCCATAGCGGTCAGTTATCAGCCAAAAACACTGATAATCCATCCATGTGCAGGGAATGAACGGGCATTACCATCTTGGGATGGCAAATTATAGCTGACTGGAAATTTGGTGATGTGACAGGGGTCAAAAATGGGCCCCGCAGGGCCCTATCAGATATCAGTAACGCTCGCTGACGATGTCCTGAGTGAAGGATTTCTCGCAATATTTGCACTTCATCCGCACCACGCCTTGCACCTCGCGCACCCGGAAGTAGCTGTCCACCGGCTCGTTGTGGGAGATGCAGTTGGAGTTGGGGCAGTGGAACACCCCGGCGATGAACTCCGGCAGTTCCAGCTGGTGCTTCTTCACCACATTGAAGTCTTCGATGATGTTGACGGTCGCTTTCGGGGCGAACAGCGCCAGCTGATTGGCCTGTTGCTCGGTCAGGCGGGTGTTCTCGATCTTGATCAGATCCTTCTTGCCCAGCGCGCCGGATTTCAGGTTGAAGCCGACGGTGATCCGCTCCTGGGTTTCAACCAGTTGGAACAGCTTGAGGATTTTGATGCCCTGGCCAGCGGGGATGTGATCGATAACGGAGCCGTGACGGATGGCTTCGACTTGCAGTTGGTTCTTGTCAGACATGATATTCCCCTAAGCTCAGACAGTTTCGTTCAGTACCAGTGCCAGCAGCGCCTGGCGTGCATAGACCCCGTTCTCCGCCTGCTGGAAGTAGCAAGCGTGGGGGGTCTTGTCGACCGCTACATCGATCTCATCGACGCGGGGCAGGGGGTGCAGGATCTTCATGGTGGGCTTGGCCCCTTCCAGGGTCGCCAGCTCCAGCACGAACTTGGCGGCCATGTGCTTGTACTCGGTCTCGTCGAAGCGCTCTTTCTGGACGCGGGTCATGTAGAGGATGTCGAGCTCCGGCATCACCTCTTCCATGGTCTGGTGGACGCTGAACTGGATGCCTTTCTCTTCCAGCTCTTCGCAGAGGTAGTCCGGCATCGCCAGCGCTTCCGGGGAGATGAAGAAGAAGCGGCAGTTAAACAGGCTGAGCGCCTGGGCCAGCGAGTGCACGGTGCGGCCATATTTCAGGTCACCGACGAAGGCGACGTTGAGGTTGTCCAGACGACCCTGGGTCTCATGGATGGTGAACAGGTCGAGCAGGGTCTGGCTCGGATGCTGGTTGGAGCCATCGCCGCCGTTGATGACCGGCACGCGGGAGAACTCGGCGGCGAGGCGGGCCGCCCCCTCTTTCGGGTGGCGCATCACCACCGCATCCGAGTAGGAGCCGATGATCTTGATGGAATCAGCCAGTGTCTCGCCTTTCTTGGCACTGGTGTTGCCACCGTCGGCGAAGCCGATGATGTTGCCGCCGAGGCGCTGTACCGCGGTCTCGAACGAGAGGCGGGTGCGGGTGGAGGCTTCGAAGAAGCAGCTGGCAACCAGCTTGTCTTTCAACAGGCTGGTGTCAGGTTCAGCCTTCAACCGTTGTGCGGTTGAGACTACCAGTTCCATTTCTGACCGGGTCAGGTCCGAAATGGAGATGACATGTTTCTTATAGAGTGGATTGGTCATCGTCTGCATTCCCTTTGACATCATTGGAGGTTTTTCGGGCACAAAAAAAAGCCCCTGAAACAGGGGCTTTTTTTAAAAATAACTGGGGATCGTTGGGGTGGGAACCGGAAACAAAGGGGCCGCTTTGGTGCGCACCACCTGTCTGCAAGGCTGTTTTCTGAATCAAAAACTGCATCGTTTCGTCCCGACCTTTTTCAAAACCGGACAGATTATAGGGCTGGTTTTCAAATTGTCAAAATTTTATTTCTGATGCCAATTTCAGCATGAAAAACGTTTAAGTGGTGGGAACTGGACGACAAATCCACACCCTGTGCATCTCTTGCAGCGATTCCCCATCGCGGGCCATGGCACGCAAATATCCGAGTCGGTGGTGCCCTTCCAGCAGGCAGTAGGGTTGCGGCAGTGGTTGCCCGTTCGGATAACTGCACCCCTCGGCGGGCGCCAGCACGATGATCGGCTCGGGCCAGGTGCCTTCGCTCAACATCTTCTCGCCGAGCCAGGAGCGGCGCACATAGCGATTGCTGTGCAGCATCTCGCCCCAGCGCTCGATCACCTCCATATGGCGGGAGTCCACCTGATCCACCAGTTGCGCGGTGGGCCAGCGCTCACAGGTGAATTGATGGCTGGCGAGATCGATAAAGCTCCAGTTGGACTCAAAACCGCGCCAATGCCGGTAAATCCACTGGGAGAGCACATTTTCGGGGATGAAGGGCACCAGCGGGGTGACCCGGGCCAAGTAGTCGGGCAGGGACTCTGTCTTGCGTTCGTCCCTGAAGTTGAGGGGTGCCAGTTGTTGGAGCAGTCGGTAATTGAGCATAAGCAGCCTCCCGGTACCTGCTTTCACCCTACCCCCATTTATGCCCAATTCCTACCCCGGTAGGGCTGCAAATACAGCAAGTTATCCCACTTCGCTGCACAAATAACCGCGACTTGTTCGGGATTTGTGCAATCGCATCGAAAGCGTAAAAAAAGCCTTTACCTTTGATCTCCACTTTGTATACTACGCCTCGTTTGTTGCAGGGGCGTAGTTCCAATTGGTAGAACAGCGGTCTCCAAAACCGATGGTTGCGGGTTCGAGTCCTGCCGCCCCTGCCATTTTCAGAAAGGCCAGCTCATTGAGCTGGCCTTTCGCATTTCCGGCGTTCGCCATTTCTATCCGTCAGTCCCCTTTTTTACCTGCTATCCATCTTCGACAATTTCAACCGTTCTGAACGGCAGGTCAGCTGGCGCCGACCTGTATTTTGAGGGTCTCCACCAGCCGCTGGTGGCGGGCGGGGAGCGGCCACTCGGCGCGGTAGATAAGCCAGAGGGTGTCGATCACCTCGATCCGGCTCTGGATCACCCTGATCTGCTCCTGTTTGGCAAAGGCGGTGACGGCGAAGCGGGGTAGTACGGTAAAGCCGAGGCCGCGGGCGACCGGCTCCAGGATCAGACCGATCTGGTTGGTGAAGCCGCGCAGTGGGATCTCGTCAACGCGCTGGCCGGGGTAACGGCGTCCCAGCAGGCGCCGGGCCATGCTGCGGCCATCCGGGTGACCGATAAAACCGAGTTGGCAGAGGTGCTGCCAGCTCTGCTCTTCGCCATCGTTGGGTACCACCAGACAGAGGGGCTCGCGGGCAAAGGGCTCGGCGGCGATGCTGGGGTGCTCCGGCGGTTGATCCACCAGCCCCAGATCGCTGCGCCCTGCCAGCACCGCCTGCACTATGTCGGGGGTGGGGGCGAAGCGGTGCTGGATGGTGAGGCCGGGGTGCTCCTGTTGCTGGTCGAGCAGCAGGGGATAGAGCAGCAGACCTATGCTGCCCGGGGTCGTGAGGGTGATGGTGCCGCTGTGGGGATCGTCATCCGAGAGACGGGCTCGCAGCTGTTCGGCGGCCTGCGCCTGCTGGCGGGCGAAGTCGAGCAGCACCAGCCCGCGCGGGGTGAGCTCCAGCAGACGGGGCTTGCGCAGCAGCAGGGGGCCGAATTCGGCCTCGAGGCGCGAGATATGCTGGCTGACGGCGGCCTGAGTGAGATCCAGCCGCTCGGCGGCACGGGTAAAACTGCCGGTTTCATGCACCACCACCAGGGTGTGGAGCCAGAGTGGATTAACCATAAATTTAATTTATGCCTTCCATTAGTTTGACCTTGTTTTTCATTATGGCGCCTCTTCCTATCATGTCACTTGTTTCCCACACACAATTTCAAGGTGACGTATGACTTACCCGCGCAACTTCTCCCACATCGGCATCACGGTGACTGACCTCGACAAGGCGGTCGAGTTCTATACCAAGGTGATGGGCTGGTATCTCATCATGCCGGCGACCACCATCAGCGAGGATGACTCCGCCATCGGCGTGATGTGCAACGACGTGTTTGGCCCGGGCTGGGGCTCCTTCCGTATCGCCCACCTCTCTACCGGCGACAAGATCGGCATCGAGCTGTTCGAGTTCCCCAACAGCGAGCAGCGCGAAAACAACTTCGAATTCTGGAAGACCGGAGTGTTCCACTTCAGCGTGCAGGATCCGGATGTCGAGGGGCTGGCGGCGCGCATTGTCGCGGCTGGCGGCAAGCAGCGGATGCCGGTGCGCGAGTACTACCCGGGCGAGAAGCCCTACCGCATGGTCTACATGGAAGATCCCTTCGGCAACATCATCGAGATCTACAGCCACAGCTATGAGCTGACCTACTCCGCCGGTGCATATCAGGGGTAAGTGACAGGCCGCCTTCGGGCGGCCTGCTGCTGTGTTGTGGTGACGGTCTGCAGCATGGAATATGAGGGGATGATTAAGGATCACGAGACAAAAGACCGCGCGGTGCCACATACGGACCCGCGTGTTAGCGCATTATCTCCCCAGGCCAAGACCTGGTCGCCTGAACGTTTGCAATGTGTCTGAGACGGTTTTCGCGCCGGATCGGGTGGGGTGTTGAGGGAGTCATTGGGTGAAAAGCCAGCCCGGTGGCGAAGGCATCGCCACCGGAGCGGGCTCAGGGTGTCTGCCTGACCCAAATCAGCTGGTCGGTAGCAAAGCCCAGCCCCTTGGCCTTGGCGATCAGCGCGTCCACCTTCTCCTTGGGCGGATTGGGGGAGCGGGAGAGGATCCAGAGGTAATCGTGGTTGTAGCTGGTCACCAGCGAGAGCTGGTAGTCGGGGTCGAGGTCGATGACGTTGTAGCCGCCGTAGAAGGGGCCGAAGAAGCTCACCTTGAGCCGTGCCTCGTCGGGGTTGCCGACGAAGTAGGCTTTGCCCTCGGCTTCGCGCCAGCTGCCATCGCTCTGCTTGCCGCGGTTGAGCACCTTGACGCCGCCATCGTCGCGCAGGCTGTAGGTGGCGCTCACCTGCCCCAGCCCCCGCTCGAAGCTGTGGTCGAGACGGGCGATTTCGTACCAGGTGCCAAGATAACGATCGAGCTGGAAGCCGGTGACGGGGCGGATACCGTCGGCAATCCCGGTACAGGCCGTCAGCAGCAAAGCGGTGAACAGGCAAAGCAGTGAACGCATAGGTAATCCCTCTCTTGTTATCCCTCGATGATGCGCAGCTGGCCATCCCGGAAGCGGGAGGCCTGATCCGTCGGCGTGCTGCCGAAGAAGCGCTTGTACTCCCGACTGAACTGGGAGTTGCTCTCGTAACCGACTCTGGCTGCCGCGGTGCCCGCCTTGATGCCGTCGTGCAGCATCATCATCCGCGCCTTGTGCAGCCTAAACGACTTGATGTACTGCAGCGGCGAAGTGGCGGTGACCGCCTTGAAGTGGTGGTGAAAGGCGGAGACGCTCATGTTCACCTCCCGTGCCAGCTCCTCCATGGTGAGGTTGTCGGCATAACGGGACTCTATCATACGCAGCACCCGGGCGATCTGGCCCACATGGTTGTGGCGATTGGCGAGCGCCTGCAGCGCCGGGCCGCCTCCCTCGGTGAGGGCGTGAAACAGCATCTCCCGCACCGTTTGCGGCCCCAGCACCTTGGCGTGCAGCGGGTTGTCCATCAGCTCGATCAGCCGCTCGGCGGCGCAGAACATTGCCTCCGACAGGGGCACCGAGTGGACGCCGCACTTCTGCGGAGCGGGGGCGGGCAGGGCGTCGCCCAGCTCCAGCAACAGCGCTTGCAGGGTGACCATGTTGATCTCGATGGTAAAACCGATCAGCGGCTGCTCGGGGGAGGCGAAGCACTCGCACTCGCAGGGCAGCGGCAAGGTCATCAGCAGGTAGTGGTTGGGGTCGTAGCGAAACACCTGATCCGCCAGATAACCCACCTTGTGCCCCTGCAGGATCACGATCATCCGCGGCTGGTAGAGCACCGGGGTGCGGTCGTGGTACTCGGTGGTATAGATGAAATTCACCTGCTCCACCGGGGAGGGGGTGATGCCGGGGGCGGTGACGTGGCGGGTCACTCTGGCGGCGAGGTCGCTGTAACGGTTTGGCATGGGCGCTCTTTGATTCAACTGTTCCGGTTTTCGCTGCTTTGTAGAAATAGGCAAGAATAAAGCAGGATGTTGTCTTGATGGTAGGGTGGTTCTGGAGAAAAATGCAATCACGATTTCGCGGCCTGGCCGCCCTGACTATCAGAATAAGGCAATGTCGATGAACAACTTTACGCTCCATACCCCGACCAAAATCCTGTTTGGCCAAGGGCAGATCGCCCAGCTGCGCGAGCAGCTCCCGCGCGACGCCCGCGTCATGATCACCTACGGCGGCGGCAGCGTGGTACGCAGCGGCTTGCTGGAGCAGATCCGCAGCGAACTGGCTGGTTTCACTCTGTTTGAATTTGGCGGCATCGAGCCCAACCCGGCCTACGAGACCCTGATGGGGGCCGTGGAGCTGGCCCGTGCCGAGCGGGTCGACTTCCTGCTCGCCGTCGGCGGTGGCTCGGTGCTCGATGGCACCAAGTTTATCGCCGCTGCCGCACACTACGATCGGGCCAAAGAGCCCTGGCACATTCTCGAGACCGTCGGCAGCGAAGTGCGCTCCGCCATCCCGCTCGGTTCGGTGCTGACCCTGCCGGCTACCGGTTCCGAAATGAACATGGGCGCCGTCATCACCCGTCGCAGCAGTAGCGACAAGGTGCACTTCTTCTCGCCGTTGGTGATGCCGCGCTTCGCCGTGCTCGATCCGGTGCTCACCTATACCCTGCCGGAGGGTCAGGTGGCGAACGGGGTGGTGGATGCTTTCGTCCATACCGTGGAGCAGTACCTCACCTATCCGGTCAATGCCAAGGTGCAGGATCGCTTCGCCGAAGGCTTGCTGCTGACCCTGATCGAAGAGGGCTCCAAGGCGCTGGCCGAGCCGTACAACTACGAGGTGCGCGCCAACATCATGTGGAGCGCCACCATGGCGTTGAACGGTCTGATCGGTGCCGGTGTGCCGCAGGACTGGGCCACCCACATGCTGGGTCACGAACTGACTGCCCTGCACGGTCTCGACCACGCCCAGACCCTAGCGGCGGTACTGCCCGCCCTGTTGCAGGCCAAGCGCAAACAGAAGCATGCCAAGCTGCTGCAATACGCGGAGCGGGTGTGGGGTCTGCGCAGCGGCAGCGAAGCGGAGCGCATCGATGATGCCATCGCCGCGACCCGCGACTTCTTCGAGCGGATGGGGGTCAAGACCCGACTGCGCGACTACGGTCTGAAAGATCTCGGTATCGATACCCTGATCGGCAAGCTGGGTGAGCACGGCATGAGCCGTCTGGGCGAGCACAGCGATATCGATCTGGTGCAGAGCCAGCATATTTATGAAGCGGCCTGGTAAGGGCCGCCAATCGGCGCCACACGGGCGAAACGATTGAATTGCCGGGGCCCTCTCCCGCCATCTGGCGGCTGAGTGGCCCCGCTTTTGTTGGGAAAATGTTGCTTTTTGGCGTTTCGCTGCGAGAAGTGCGACGAAAGCGGATTTCGTAAGAACAAAAAACGCTAAGATAGAGGGCCGGTAAAACATTTTTTTTGACTGGTTGGATCACTTTTTTCAGCCGTTTTTACTGGTATAAGCCTCTAATTTGGTTTGTTTTTTTTAATCGTAGCCAGGGATGGGCTGAATTCTGTACGAGTGCCGTCGGGACTGCGGTTGTAATAAAACTCCAAAATTTGATACTAATCACCTTCGCGCCTGAAAAGCGGGGGCCTGACCATGACAGGAGGTTGAGGTAAAGCCTACTGATTTTCATAACAAAGAGCCCTGGACCTGCACTTTGGTCATGTCTTGTTTCGTCAGAAGTGAGACACTGGGCAGCGATTGTTTATTAACCATCAGGGAATAGTCATGCAGATTGGAATACCGAGAGAGAGTCTCGCCGGTGAGACCCGGGTCGCAGCGACCCCGGCTACCGTCGAGCAGCTGAAAAAGCTCGGCTTCGAGGTCGCCATCGAGTCCGGCGCAGGCCAGTTGGCCAGCTTCGATGATGCCGCCTTCGAGGCTGCCGGTGCCAGCGTGGTGCCGAATGTCTGGCAAGCCGACCTTATCTTCAAGGTCAATGCGCCGACCGATGCCGAGATCGCACAAATTAAAGATGGTGCCACTCTGGTGAGCTTCATTTGGCCCGCACAGAACCCTGAGCTGGTCAAGAAGCTGTCCGAGCGCAACATCAATGTGATGGCGATGGATATGGTGCCGCGGATCTCCCGTGCCCAGTCCCTCGATGCCCTCTCCTCCATGGCCAACATCGGTGGCTATCGTGCCGTGGTTGAAGCTGCGCACCAGTTCGGTCGCTTCTTCACCGGTCAAATCACTGCAGCCGGTAAAGTGCCGCCTGCCAAGGTGCTGGTGATCGGTGCCGGTGTTGCCGGTCTGGCCGCCATCGGTACTGCCGGTTCCCTCGGCGCCATCGTGCGTGCGTTCGATACCCGTCTGGAAGTGGCCGAGCAGATCGAATCTATGGGTGGGGAATTCCTCAAGCTGGACTTCGGTGGCGAAGACGGCGCATCCAGCGATGGTTATGCCAAAGTGATGAGCGAAGAGTTCATCAAGGCCGAGATGGAGCTATTCGCCCAGCAGGCCAAAGAGGTGGACATCATCATCACCACCGCTCTGATCCCGGGCAAGCCGGCTCCCAAGCTGATCACCAAAGAGATGGTCGACAGCATGAAGTCGGGCTCGGTGATCGTGGATATGGCCGCTCAGGCTGGCGGTAACTGTGAATACACAGTGCCGGGCGAACTGCATGTCACTGCCAACGGCGTCAAGGTGATCGGTTACACCGATCTGCCGGGTCGCCTGCCTGCCCAATCCTCCCAGCTCTACGGTACCAACCTGGTCAACCTGATGAAGCTGATGTGCAAGGAGAAGGACGGCAACGTTGCCATCGACTTCGAAGACGTGGTTCAGCGCAACATGACGGTGATCCAGGCCGGTGAAGTGACCTTCCCGCCGCCCGCCATCTCCGTCTCTGCCGCCCCGCAGAAACCGGCCGCCGCCAAACCGGCCGCCAAGAAGGAAGAGGCCAAGCCCTCCAACAAGAAGTTCGTGTTCGGTGCCCTCGGTATCGCCGCCTTCGGCTGGATCGCCTCCGTTGCCCCGGCAGCCTTCCTCTCCCACTTCACCGTATTCATCTTGGCCTGTGTGGTCGGTTACTACGTGGTGTGGAACGTCTCTCACGCTCTGCACACGCCGCTGATGTCGGTCACCAATGCCATCTCCGGCATTATCGTGGTCGGTGCCCTGCTGCAGATCGGGCAAGGGTCGACCCTGGTCACAGCGCTGGCGTTCATCGCCGTGCTGATTGCCAGTATCAACATCTTCGGCGGTTTCACCGTCACTCAGCGCATGCTGAAGATGTTCCGTAAGGATTAAGGGGGTTTAACGTGTCTCAAGGACTGGTAACAGCATCCTATATCGTTGCCGCCGTGCTCTTCATCCTCAGTCTCGCGGGACTGTCGAAGCAAGAAACGGCCAAGCATGGCAACCTGTTCGGTATCGCGGGTATGGCTATCGCCCTGCTCGCCACCGTATTCAACCCGGAGACCAGTGGCGTTCACTGGATCATTCTGGCCATGGTGATCGGCGGTGCCATCGGCGTGCGTCTGGCACTCAAGGTCGAGATGACCGAGATGCCCGAGCTGGTGGCCGTGCTGCACAGCTTCGTCGGTATGGCGGCAGTGCTGGTGGGCGTCAACAGCTTCATCGATCTGCACCCCTCTGCCCCTGCTGAGGTAGTCGTCTCCGTCGGTTCCAACCTGGATGCCACGCTGGCAGCCGCCCGTGCGGCGTTCGAACAGGCGGCCAGTGTCGCCCAGGTCGAGCACCTCTCCGGCGCCATGCTGAACATCCACCTGGTCGAGATCTTCCTGGGCGTCTTCATCGGTGCCGTGACCTTCACCGGTTCCGTGGTTGCCTTCGGCAAGCTGCGCGGTCTGATCTCCTCCAAGCCGCTGATGCTGCCGCACCGCCACAAGCTGAACCTGCTGGCTGTAGTCGCTTCTCTGGCGCTGATGGTCTACTTCGTCAACGCGGGCGGCTCTACCTTCGCTCTGCTGGTGATGACCCTGATCGCCTTCGCCTTTGGCTGGCATCTGGTTGCCTCCATCGGTGGCGCCGACATGCCGGTGGTGGTCTCCATGCTGAACTCCTACTCCGGTTGGGCGGCGGCGGCGGCGGGCTTCATGCTCTCCAACGACCTGCTGATCGTGGTGGGTGCGCTGGTAGGTTCCTCCGGTGCCATCCTCTCTTACATCATGTGCAAGGCGATGAACCGCTCCTTCATCTCGGTGATCGCCGGTGGCTTCGGCTCCGATGGCGTGGCCTCCACGGCTGATCAGGAGATGGGCGAATACCGCGAAACCAGCGCCGAGGAAGTGGCTGACCTGCTGAAGAACTCCAGCTCCGTCATCATCACCCCGGGCTACGGCATGGCGGTGGCGCAGGCCCAGTATCCGGTGGCTGAAATCACCCAGAAGCTGCGTGATCGCGGCGT
This sequence comes from Aeromonas veronii, assembly GCA_041319085.1. NCBI lineage: Bacteria > Pseudomonadati > Pseudomonadota > Gammaproteobacteria > Aeromonadales > Aeromonadaceae > Aeromonas > Aeromonas veronii. The sequence continues at coordinate 230,976 of CP101033.1, forward strand.
CAAGGTGCGCTTCGGTATCCACCCGGTTGCCGGTCGTCTGCCTGGCCACATGAACGTGCTGCTGGCGGAAGCGAAAGTGCCGTATGACATCGTGCTGGAAATGGACGAGATCAACGACGACTTCGCCGATACCGATACCGTGCTGGTGATCGGTGCCAACGACACCGTCAACCCGGCCGCGATGGAAGATCCGGGCAGCCCGATCGCCGGTATGCCGGTACTGGAAGTGTGGAAAGCGCAGAACGTTATCGGCTTCAAGCGCTCCATGAACACTGGCTATGCCGGTGTCCAGAACCCGCTGTTCTTCAAGGAAAATACCCAGATGCTGTTTGGCGATGCCAAGGCCAGTGTCGAAGCGATCCTGAAGGCGCTCTAAGCGTCGATGAGATGAGACAAGAGGAGGCTTCGGCCTCCTTTTTTATTGCCCGCTTTTCACGGAATAGGGGCAAGACGTTGATGGCAAAGGGCCTTGGCCGGATGGGGGGATCCGTTGCCTGCAGCGGGCCAGCAATCCGGTGACGTTGCCCCGGCTGGAAGGCATAATGGCGGCAAAAGGCGAGGAGGCTAAATTTTATTTGAGGCTCGTGCCACTAGAACCAAATAAAGTTACATGGACGGGCGGCCCTCCAGATAGCAACCATACCCTCATACGATGCCTGCGGCACAGTGAACCAGAGAAACCACAGATGAAAGCACAATGGACCGATTTCATAACCCTGCTCAAGCGTGAAGTGGTGCCGGCTCTGGGCTGCACCGAGCCGATGTCGGTCGCTCTGGCTGCGGCCAACTGCCGTAAGCTGCTGGGGCAGGATCCGACCCGCATCAGCGTCTGGGTCAGTGGCAACCTGTTCAAGAACGGCATGGGGGTCGGGGTGCCGGGTACCGGCATGATCGGTCTGCCGGTGGCGGCTGCGGTCGGCATCACCGGCGGCAATCCCGATGCCGGGCTGGAGGTGCTCAAGACTCTCACCCCGGCCCAGGTCGAGGCGGCCAAGGCGTTGCTGCCGGTCATCAAGGTGGATGTGAAGGATGTGCCGGACGTGCTCTACGCCGAGGTACTGGCCGAAGTTGAAGGGCACAGCGCCCGGGTGGTGATCTGTACCGACCACACCCGCATCATCCTGATGGAGAAGGATGGCGAGGTGCTGATGGCGCAGAACAGTGCCCCCGGCGTGCAGATCCAGCCAGCCAAATCCGCCAAACCGGCCATGACCCTGCGGGAGATCGTCGATTTTGCATTGGAAGTGCCGCTGGCGGAGATCGACTTTATCCGCGAGGCCGCCACCATGAATCAGGCGCTGGCAGATGAAGGGTTGCAGGGTTACGGCCTGCAGATCGGCAAGATCCTCACCGAGCAGGTGGAGCGCAAGCTGCTCTCCGATGACCTGATGACCCTGGCGATGCGCCTCTCCTCCGCCGCCTCCGATGCGCGGATGGATGGCGCAATGCTGCCCGCCATGTCCAACTCCGGTTCCGGCAATCAGGGCATTGCCGCCACCATGCCGGTGGTCGCCGCCGCCCGCTTCCTCAAGGCGAGCGACGAGCAGCTGACCCGGGCGCTGGTGATGAGCCATCTGGTGGCCATCTACATCAAGACCTATCAGAACAAGCTGTCGGCCCTCTGTGCCGCCAGCACCGCCGCCATGGGCGCCGGTGCAGCCATCACCTGGCTGCTGGGCGGCCAGTATCAGCAGATCAGCCACTGCATCAACAACATGATTGGCGATGTCTCCGGCATCATCTGCGATGGCGCAGGCAGCGCCTGCTCCATGAAGGTCTCCACCTCTACCTCGGCGGCGGTGAAGTCCTCGCTGATGGCTATCAACAACCTGCATGTCCCCCAGAGCGAGGGGATCGTCTCCGACGATGTGGACCAGACCATCGCCAATCTGGGCCGCCTCTCTAAACAGGGGATGCTGGATACCGACATCGAAATCATCAACATCATGCGAGCGAAACAGCAGAAGCAGTGAATCTGTGACAAGGGGGCAGTACACCGCATCGACGCGCCGCCCTTCTCCCGCTCCTGGGATGCCTTGAACGTGGCGGGCAATGTCGCGAAGTAAGAGTTGCGATGACGGCGCCGTCACGCGGATCCTGCTCTACAGAGCAATCTGCGGGTAACAGCTGAGGGTAAATTGCAGCGATAAAAAAACCGATGCCAAGGCATCGGTTTTTTGTTACCGGTTTATCCGTATCACTCAGCCACGGCCGAGGCGGTTCTCCGGGTAGTTTTTGGCCAGCACTTCGCGGGCATGCTTGGCCAGTTGCGGCATCTTCAGGGCGTCGTAAGACTCGACCATGATTTCCAGCGCTTTCTCGGTTTCGGCTGTGTCGGGGTAGGTTTCGACAATCAGCTTGGCCCGGTTGGCGGCAGCGACCAGTGCATCACGCTTCACGTAATACTCGGCAACGCTCAGGTCATATCTGGCCAGACGATTCTTCAGGCCAATCATGCGGGCACGGGCATCGGCGGCATAGACACTGTTGGGGTAGTTCTGCAGCAGGGTCTTGAAGTCCTGGAATGCCTGACGGGCATATGCCGGGTCTTTGTCGTCCCGATCGATACCGAACAGGCTCTGGAAGAAGTTGTAATCCGCCGCCATGTTGGTCAGGCCGCGCATATAGAAGACGTAATCGATATTTTTATGCGCCGGATTGAGGCGGATAAAACGGTCGATATTGGCGATCGCCTGAGCGGTATCATCCTGCTTGTAGTAGGCATAGATGAGGTCAAGCTGCACCTGGTTAGAGTAGGCGCCGAACGGGTAGCGAGAGTCCAAAGCCTCCAGCAATTCAGTGGCTTGCACGTAATTGCCAACGTCCAGTTTGAGGCGTGCTTTCTGGTACAGGGTCTCCGGCGGTTCGTCGGGTACCTTGGGTTTGGTGCTGGAACAGCCTGTGATCAAGGTAGCGACCAAGGCGAGCGACATCAGCAGGTGAGACTTCTTTCCCATCAACAACATCCGGTCCATTTCCACGAAATTGGCAAAGTATCCGTTATGCTTGGCTAAAAGAAAAGCTAGAATACCCGGATTATTTCGAATTGATACCCCCCGCTCAAGAGACCATACATGAGCCAGCATATTGAACTGACAGGCGAATTCCAGGATCACCAATTCGGGCAGCGACTCGACCAGGCCCTTGCCGAATTGTTTCCAGACTACTCCCGCACCCGCATCAAGGAGTGGATTTTACAGGACAGAGTGACCCTGGACGGTCAGGTTGCCAACACCCCGCGCGAGAAAATTCTGGCCGGGCAACAGGTGCATGTGAATGTCGAGCTGGAAGCCGATACCCGCTGGGATGCCCAGGAGATCGAGCTCAACATCGTTTATGAAGATGAACACATTCTGGTGATCGACAAACCGGCCGGACTGGTGGTTCACCCTGGCGCAGGCACGCCCGATGGCACCATCCTCAACGCCCTGCTGCATCGCTATCCCGGCATTGCCGAGGTGCCCCGCGCCGGTATCGTGCACCGTCTGGATAAAGACACCACTGGTCTGATGGTGGTTGCCAAGACCGTACCTGCCCAGACCCACTTGGTGGAAGCGCTGCAGGCGCGCCAGATCACCCGTGAGTACGAAGCGATCGCCATCGGTCACATGACCGCAGGTGGCACTGTTGATGCGCCCATCGGCCGTCACCCGACCCAGCGTACCCATATGGCCGTGGTGCCCAATGGTCGTCCTTCCGTGACCCACTACCGGGTGCACGAGAAGTTCCGTGGCCACACCCGTCTGCGTCTGCGTCTGGAGACCGGTCGTACCCACCAGATCCGTGTCCATATGGCGCACATCAAGCACCCGCTGGTGGGCGATCCCGCCTATGGTGGTCGTCTGCGCCTGCTGCGCAATGCGACGCCGGAGCTGACCCAGATGCTGCGCAGCTTCAACCGTCAGGCACTGCATGCCACCATGCTGCAACTGGCGCACCCCATCACGGGTGAAGTGATGCAGTGGCACTCCGAGACGCCACAGGACATGGTGGATCTGATGGAAGTGCTGCGCGCTGACACCCTGGCCAATCCGGACGATCTGGTCTGGAACTGATGTGATAGGGCCTGCTGCGTCGGTTTCTGGCGTCATCCGGCCCGAACAGATGCCAAACGGGGTTCCCTTGCAGGAGCCCCGTTTTTTATAGCGGTGAATTGAAGGAGTCACAGATGAAATGGATCGAACCCGATTGGCCAGCCCCGGCGTGTGTCAGGGCGTTGTCGACCACCCGGGATGGCGGCGTCAGTGAAGGGGTCTTTGCCGGTCTCAATCTGGGCGCCCACGTGGGTGACGAACCGGCGCGAGTCGAGGCCAACCGGACCCGGCTGCAGCAGGTGGCCGCTATCCCGGGGCCCCTCAACTGGCTCAATCAGGTGCACGGCACCGTGGTTCATCCGGTCAACAGCCATTATCAGCAGGTGCCGGATGCTGATGCCGCCTGCGCCCATGAGGCGGATCAGGCCTGCATCGTGATGACTGCTGACTGTCTGCCGGTGCTGTTCTGCGATCGGGCCGGCACAGTGGTCGCCGCCGCCCACGCTGGCTGGCGTGGACTGAAAGAGGGCGTGCTGGAGGCGAGTATCGCGGCCATGGGCTGTGAGCCGGGCGAGATCCTGGCCTGGCTTGGCCCGGCCATCGGCCCCACAGCGTTTGAAGTGGGTGGCGAGGTGCGCGAAGCCTTTATGGCGGATCAGGCTGAAGCGGTCGCGGCTTTCGTGCCTTCCGCCAACGACGGCAAATGGCTGGCGGATATCTACCAACTGGCTAGGCTGCGCCTCGCCCGCGCGGGCGTTACCGCCGTCTATGGCGGCGAATACTGCACCTTCAGCGATAGCGAGCAGTTCTACTCCTATCGTCGCGACGGTCAGACCGGCCGGATGGCCTCCCTTATCTGGTTGGCCCGCTAAGCAATCACCCACCAAGTAATACCCCGTCTCTCTCAAGAGCAAATCCGTATGAGAGAGGCGGGGCTCCTGCCTTTCCCCCGCTTTGCAGAAAAAATAACCAGTCATTGCCCTTGAAATAGCCCGCACGGGCCTCATCTTTCATCTCAGAAAGTTATGTTGTTTGCCGCGCAAGCGGCGTCCGTCTTGAAAGGGGGAGTGCAATGCGCCTCGATCGCCTGACCAGCAAATTCCAGATTGCTATTTCCGATGCCCAGTCTCTTGCGCTGGGTCGTGACCACCAATTTATCGAACCCGTTCATCTGATGACCGCGCTGGTCAATCAGGATGGCGGCTCCATCCGTCCGCTGCTCACCCTGACCGGGCTGGATATCAATGCTCTGCGCTCCCGCCTCGGCGAGGAGCTGGATCGCCTGCCGCGCGTGAGCGGCGTGGAAGGGGACGTGCAGCTCTCCAACGGCCTCGGCCGCCTGCTCAACGTCTGCGACAAACTGGCCCAGCAGCGCAAGGATCAGTTCATCTCCTCCGAACTGTTCGTGCTGGCTGCCCTCGACGACAAGGGAACGCTGGGTGAGCTGCTGCGCGCCCAGGGGCTGACCAAAGAGAAACTCGAAGCGGCCATCGACAAGGTGCGTGGCGGCAAGAAGGTGGAGGATGCCAACGCCGAGGAGAACCGTCAGGCGCTGGAGAAGTACACCATCGATCTGACCGAGCGGGCCGAAATCGGCAAGCTCGACCCGGTGATCGGCCGTGATGACGAGATCCGCCGTACCATTCAGGTGCTGCAACGCCGCACCAAGAACAACCCGGTGCTGATCGGTGCCCCCGGTGTTGGTAAAACCGCCATCGTCGAGGGGCTGGCCCAGCGCATCATCAACGGTGAAGTGCCGGAAGGGCTGAAGAACAAGCGGGTGCTGTCGCTGGACATGGGGGCGCTGGTAGCCGGTGCCAAGTATCGCGGCGAGTTTGAAGAGCGGCTGAAAGCCGTACTGAACGATCTCGCCAAGGAGGAGGGCAACGTCATCCTCTTTATCGACGAGCTGCATACCATGGTCGGCGCCGGCAAGGGCGAAGGGGCGATGGATGCGGGCAACATGCTGAAACCGGCATTGGCCCGTGGTGACCTGCATTGCGTCGGCGCCACCACGCTGGATGAGTACCGTCAGTACATCGAGAAGGATGCGGCCCTTGAGCGCCGTTTCCAGAAGGTGCTGGTGGAAGAGCCGAGCGTGGAGGACACCATCGCCATCCTGCGCGGCCTGAAAGAGCGTTACGAGCTGCACCACCATGTGCAGATCACCGACCCCGCCATCGTGGCGGCGGCCCAGCTGTCGCACCGCTATATCGCGGATCGCCAGCTGCCGGACAAGGCCATCGACCTCATTGACGAGGCGGCAGCCAGCATCCGGCTGCAGATCGACTCCAAGCCGGAGGCGCTCGATCGTCTCGAGCGGCGCATCATCCAGCTCAAGCTGGAGCAGCAGGCGCTGATGAAGGAGGACGATGACGCCAGCCGCAAGCGTCTCGAGCTGATCAATCAGGAGATTGGCGAAAAAGATCGGGAATACAACGAGCTGGACGAAGTGTGGAAGGCCGAGAAAGCCGCCCTCGCCGGCACCCAGCATATCAAGGCGGCCCTGGAGCAGGCCCGTCAGGATCTCGATGTGGCACGCCGCGCAGGCGATCTGGGGCGGATGTCCGAGCTGCAATATGGCCGCATTCCGGAGCTGGAGAAACAGCTGGATCTCGCCACTCAGGCCGAGATGCAGGAGACCAGTCTGCTGCGCAACCGCGTCACCGATGTGGAGATCGCAGACGTCCTGGCCCGCTGGACCGGTATTCCGGTCGCCCGCATGCTGGAAGGGGAGCGCGACAAGCTGCTGCGGATGGAAGATCAGTTGCACAGCCGGGTGATTGGTCAGGAGGAGGCGGTCGATGCGGTCTCCAACGCCATTCGTCGCTCCCGTGCCGGTCTCTCCGACCCGAATCGCCCCATCGGCTCCTTCCTGTTCCTGGGGCCCACCGGGGTGGGCAAGACCGAGCTGTGCAAGGCGCTGGCGGAGTTCCTGTTCGATACCCAGGATGCCATGGTGCGGATCGACATGTCGGAGTTCATGGAGAAACACAGCGTGGCCCGTCTGGTGGGGGCGCCTCCCGGATACGTGGGTTATGAAGAGGGTGGTTATCTGACCGAGGCGGTGCGCCGTCGTCCCTACTCGGTGATCCTGCTGGACGAGGTGGAGAAGGCACATCCGGATGTGTTCAACATCCTGTTGCAGGTGCTTGATGATGGCCGCCTGACCGATGGTCAGGGTCGCACCGTCGATTTCCGCAACTCGGTGGTGATCATGACCTCCAACCTCGGGTCGGATCTGATTCAGGAGCACCACTCCGAGAAGGATTACGACGAGATGAAGGCCATGCTGATGGAGGTGCTGACCCGCAGCTTCCGGCCGGAGTTTATCAACCGGATCGACGAGACAGTGGTGTTCCATCCCCTCGGCGAGGAGCACATCAAGTCCATCGCCCGCATCCAGCTCAAGAGCCTGATGGGCCGTCTCGAGGCTCAGGGTTACGAGGTGGAGGTGAGCGAAGCGCTGCTCGAGAAGCTGGTGCATGCCGGGTTCGACCCCGTCTACGGGGCGCGGCCTCTCAAACGGGCGATCCAGCAGAAGGTGGAGAACCCGCTGGCGCAGGCCCTGCTCTCCGGCCGCATCGTGCCGGGCAAAAAACTGGTGCTGGGGGCCGACAGCAATGGCCTTACCATGACCCAGTAACCGATCTCGTGTCGATGTTTGCAACGCCAGCCCTCGGGCTGGCGTTGTCATATCTGGCCGCGGGGATTTGGAAGCAAAAAAAACGGCAATCCGAAGATTGCCGGGAGGAATGTAGTGATGCGACCTGGCGTGGGTTGAGCGGGTCGCAGGGGCAAGCCCCGGTTTCGCCGTGGGCCATCAGGGATGACCACGCGGCTTACAGCATGTCCGGACTGCGCTCGTTCAGTCCGCACCGCCACATACCTTCAGGGCTGACCCGCGTGCCACAGCTTGCGGGCCAGACCGATGAAATCAACTCGTTTACAGCATGCCTTGCACGGCGGCCTTCATTTCAGAGGGCCAGACGCCGACCTGTGCCTGTTTGTCGATATGCTCCTTTACGAGAAAACCGGCTTACAACATGCCCGGGATGGCGGCCTTCATTTCAGAGGGCCAGACACCAACCTGCACCTGACCGATGTGCTCCTTTTGCAGCAGCAGCATGGCCAGACGGGATTGACCGATGCCGCCGCCGATGGTTTGCGGCATCCGTGTGGCCAGCAGATCCTGATGCCAGTCGTACTGCAGGCGATCCTCGTCGCCGGTGATGGCGAGCTGGCGGCGCAGCGCCTCGGCGTCGACCCGGATCCCCATGGAGGAGATCTCGAAGCTGTCCTGCAGTACCGGGTTCCACACCAGGATGTCGCCGTTCAGCCCTGCCAGACCCAGCTCGCTGTGGCTGCTCCAGTCGTCGTAGTCCGGGGCACGCACGTCGTGGCGCTCGCCGTGGGAGAGGGCACCGCCGATGCCGATCAGGAACACGGCACCCAGCTCCTTGGCGATGGCTCGCTCGCGCCCCTTGGCATCGAGGTCCGGATAGCGGGTCAGCAGCTCTTCGCTGTGCAGGAACTGGATCTCGGCTGGCAGGAAGGGGGTCAGCTCATGCTCGGCACAGACCGCCCGCTCGGTGGCCTTGATGGCGGCCCAGATACCGCGCACGGTCTCCTGCAGATAGGCCAGATCCCGGCGCTCGCTCGGCATCACCTTCTCCCAGTCCCACTGATCCACGTAGACCGAGTGGATGGGGGTGAGCTTGTCTTCATCCGGACGCAGCGCCTTCATGTGGGTGTAGATCCCTTCACCTGGACCGAAGCCGAAGCGGCCCAGAGTCTGGCGCTTCCATTTGGCCAGTGAATGGACCACTTCGTAGCTGTGCTCCGGCAGGGTTTTTACTTTGACCTGCACTGCATTCTCGTGGCCAGAGAGGTTGTCCTGAGTGCCATCACCGACCCGGCTCAGAATGGGGGCTTGCACCTCCATCAGACCCAGTTGCTGGGCGAGTTGGTGGGAGAACATCTCTTTGACGAAGCTGATCTGCTGTTGGCTGCGAATGTAGTGCTGTTTCATGCTGAATTCCTGTTTCAAACCCCGTTGGATGTGGTGATTCTTCAACGGATTGCCAACTAAATTCAATATTCGATAATAGAAATAGGCTTTGTGTGTTTTTTTCTTCAAAATAAGCCGTTATTTAATGAGATATCGCCAACGGGAGTGCAAAAAAATGCCGGAAAATTACCGGATCGATAATCTCGATCAGGCCATCCTCACCGCCTTGATGGAGAATGCGCGGATCCCTTACGCCGAACTGGCGAAACAACTGGCGGTCAGCCCGGGCACCATTCATGTGCGGGTGGAGAAGATGAAGCAGGCAGGGATCATCGAGGGGACGCGGGTACAGGTGAATGCGAAGAAGCTGGGCTATGACGTCTGCTGCTTTATCGGGATCAATCTGAAGAGTGCCAAGGATTACCCCTCGGCGCTGGCCAAGCTGCAGGCGCTGGACGAGGTGGTGGAGGCCTACTACACCACGGGTCACTACAGCATCTTCATGAAGGTGATGACCCGCTCCATCGATGAGCTGCAGATTGTGCTGATCAACAAGATCCAGACCATCGACGAGATCCAGTCCACTGAGACCCTGATCTCGTTGCAGAATCCGATCCTGCGGGATGTGAAACCTTGAGTCGGGTTGCCGGAGTGGCGATAGCGCCATCTCCCGAGAGAAAATCGATCAGCCGTATCTGCGGGTTCAGCTCTGGCAAACGGCCAATGGCTGGTGCCGCAGAGATTGAGAGGCGGCGGCCATCGGCGGTGATCCGCTGGCAGGCGGGCTTCGTTGATGCAAGACCATGACAGGGAAAGGAGATCGTATGCGTGCATTGGTAACGGGCTGCGGCCGTCGACTCGGATTTTATCTCTGTGAACAGCTGGCGGCGGCGGGTTGGCAGGTGACGGGCTGCTATCGCAGCGAGCGGCCGGAATTGGCCAAGCTGGCGGCACTGGGGGTCGAGCTGGTGCAGGCGGATTTTGGCCGGGAAGAGGACGTTGGCAAGCTGATCGATGTGCTGGCTGCCCATCAGGATCTGGCGCTGGTGATCCACAACGCGTCGGCCTTCGAGCCGCAGGCGACCGATCCGGCGGCGCAGTTGGCTCAGTTCGAGCAGTTTTACCGAGTGCACATGGCGGCCCCCTTCCAGCTCAACCGGGCGCTGGCACCCAGGCTGGCAAGCAACCCCAACGCCAGCATCATTCACATCACCGATATCTATATTCACGCCCCGTCCCCCCGTTTTGCCAGCTATGTGGCGACCAAGGCGGGAGCCCATTCGCTGGCCATGAGCTTTGCCCGCGAGTTGGCGCCCACAGTGCGGGTCAACACCATAGAGCCGGGCCCGATCCTGTTTCTCGACGAGCATGACGAGGTGTGGCGCCAGCAGGTGTTGGCGAAAACACCGCTGGCGCGGGAGGGGGGGCTTGAGCCCATTTGGCAGGCGGTGCAGCTACTGATGGCGAACAGCTATATGACCGGGGCCAGCATCAAGGTGGATGGCGGGCGCGCGCTGGCCACTCTTTGAGGAGGGACCGAGCACCAGCGGTCCCAGCCCGACCAGCCGGGTCAGCAAGCCCTTGCCAGGTTTGAGCTTGCCCGACGGACCGAGGAGCGTCACCTGCAGCGCCACCTTGGGGTCATGCACCTCGCCATGGCCGTACAGCTCGGCTAGCAGCTCCGTCAGATAGGAATCGACCGCTGCCGTGGCAAAGTCACCGCTCAGGTTGCTGGCCAGGATATCGATGTCGAGCGGTCGGTCGTGCACCTTGCAGAGCGGATCGCTGCGATCCCGGCCGTGAGCCACCTCGAGGGCGACAAAGTGCTGCTTGAGGCGGGCGGCATCGAGCGGACTTTCCAAGACCAGCAGGCAGTTGAGAAAGTCGTGGCTGGAGTGCATCCCCACCGGTTTGGTGCGGATCACCGAACTCAGCTGCAAGGGGCCGATGTGGGCAAGCAGCTCGGCCAGTGCGCGGCTGACATGGATGTGTGGGTCAAGATTGGAACCAATGCTACACAGATAGAACATGCTCACCTTCCCGGGGTTGGGCTCATCTGAAATGTATACGCAGCTCACGGTTATCGGATTAACTATGGCTTAACATTGTCTTATCTATTGTGATCCGGCACTGATTGGCAGAAAGGAGGTTTGCATGAGTGTGGAGCTGAAATGGGCGCTGTTGACCGCCTCGGGAGCGTTGGCGATGATCCTGACCATCTGTCTGGCCTCTGTCGCCTTGGCGTGACTCACCACAATCCAGATAATCCAAACCGGCCCGTTGGCCGGTTTTGTTTTTTGGGTCGGTGCGGCTATGCTGGCGCACCGGTGAGAATGCAAGAGAAGAGATGATGACCAAGGTTCGCCCACGCTCCCTGCTGCAGGTGGTATTGATGGGATTCGTGCTGGTATTGATGCCGCTGGGCGGCATGATCTGGCACAACAGCACTGCCTTGGCCCACCTTGGCCAGCTCACCAGCAAGGAGATGGCGCGCGCGGTCAAGGATACTCGCCGCGCGACCCTGCTGACGACGCAAGCCATCGACATCGAACGCACCTTGCGCCGCTTTGCGGTGCTGGGGGATCGCCGCAGTCTAACCAGTTACCAGCAACAACTCGATGGCTATCGGGTGCTGTTGGCGGAACATCGCAACACCATCTCCGACGGTCAGCTCTACCGCAGTCTGGATCAGGGGCTGGTCTGGCTCGACAGCCTGCAGGAGGTCGCGTTGGCCCGGGTTGCGGTAGCGGGCGACAAACTCGAGCAGTTCGACGAAAGCAACAAGCAACTGGAAGTGATCACCCGCAAACGGGTTGACGAACACATGGATCGAGTTCAGTTGACCATTGCCGGACTGATTCGGGAACTCTGGTGGGTGAGCGGTTTCGTGGTGGCGCTGAGCCTGCTGATGGTCTTTATCTTCACCTACCTCATCATCCACCCGGTACGACAGATTGAGTCGCGCATTTTGAGCTTGGGGGCCGGGGTTGAGCCCGATCATCAGCCGGTCGATGGCCCGGCGGAACTGGTGCTACTGGGGGAACGGATCGTCTGGCTGCACGACAAGCTGAAGGAGCTGGAGCTGCAGAAATACCAGTTCTTGCGCCATGTTTCCCACGAGCTCAAGACCCCGCTGGCGGTACTGCGGGAGGGGTCGGATCTGCTCTGCGAGCAGTTGGTCGGGCCTTTGACGGCGGATCAGCTGGAGATCTGCCAGATGCTCGATGAGAGCAGTCGCCGTCTGCAGACGCTGATCGAGCGGCTGCTCGACTTCAACCGGCTCAGCCAGCAGGAGGCGTTCGCGCGGGAGCCGGTAGCGCTCACCCCCATGCTCATCGAGTTAGTCACCGAGTACCGGCTGGCATTGGAGTCCAAGCAGATCCGTGTACACTTGCCGACCGAGTCGGTCACCCTGTGGGCGGAGCCCTACCGGCTGCGACTGATCCTAGACAACCTCTTCTCCAACGCGGTCAGCTACGGCGCCTGCGGGGGCAATATCTGGATCAGGGCAGGGCAGGACGAACAGGTAAGTTGGTTGGACGTGGCCAACGAGGGACCCAAGATCCCCGCGGCCGATCAGCAACGCATTTTTGAACCCTTCGAGCAGGGCAGTACAGTGCGGCAAGGTCTGTTGAAAGGCTCAGGCATAGGTCTTTCCATCGCTCGCGAGTCGGCCTGCAGTCTGGGAGGGGAACTGGTTCTGGTAGAGGATGAACAGGCGGATGTCTGCTTCAGGTTGACGTTGAAATGAGGACGATGAAGATACAAGGCGTATTTCCAGCTCTGATTGCAGGGCTGCTCGCGGGTTGCACCCTGCTGCCGCAACAGCCACAGCGGGACTCCGCCGATATCGCTTTTGCCAAGCGAATGGCGTTTGCCAACAAGGAGATGCAGGTTCGTCTGCAATACTCCGACTGGCTGCTGGCCAGTCACCCCCAGCAACGGGTGCAGGAGCGTCAGCGTCTGAAAGGGGCCGACGATCTCGAGAGCCGGGTCAGTCTGGCGATGGTGGATTCCCACCCCGCCGAAGCGGTGGCCAATCGCACCGCCGGCCTGGCGCGCTTGAAGCAGATGCTGCCCGAACTGGGTCTCGATACGCAGGCCTTTTTGCGCAGTTGGATCGCTCTCGGCGAGCAACTGCTGGTTCGCGACAGCCGTCGCGAGGACCAGAGTCAGAGTCAGGAGATCCAGCGGCTGCGCCGCCAGATCAAGCAGCTGACCGCTATCGATGACCAGCTCAACCAGCGCAAGCTGAACGAGCATCGTGAGGTAACACCATGAGCCGGATCCTGTTAGTGGATGACGATGTCAGCCTGCTCAAACTGATGAGTATGCGGCTGCGCAGTCAGGGTTATGAAGTGGATACCGCCGACAGTGCGGAAGGAGCCCTCTACCGGTTGCGTCAGCAGCGGGCCGATCTGGTGCTGAGCGATCTGCGGATGGCCGGTATGGACGGTCTGGCGCTGTTCGAGCGGATCCAGGCTCAGTGGCTGGGTTTGCCGGTGATCATCATGACCGCCCACGGCACCATCCCGGACGCCATTCAGGCGACCCGCTCCGGGGTCTTCAGCTTTCTGACCAAACCCATCAACAAGGATGAGCTGTTCGCCACCATCGAACATGCGCTGAGCCTGACGCGGCCGAAGCGGCAGCAGGAGTGGCAGTCGCTGATCCTGACGCGCAACCCCCAACTGGAACAGCTGCTTATTCAGGCCCACAGCATCGCCACCATGGAGGTGCCGGTGCTGATAATGGGGCCGTCAGGTTCCGGCAAGGGGGCGATGGCGCAGGCGTTGCATCAGGCCAGCCAGCGCCGCGACAAGCCGCTCCACACTATCAACTGCGCCGCCATTTCCTGGGCTCAACTCGATTTACAGCTGTTTGGGGAAGATGGCCAATCCGGGCTGTTCGAGTATGCCAAGGGGGCGACCCTGTTTCTCGACGAGATTGGCAGCCTCTCCGAATCCTTGCAGGCCAAGCTGCTGCAGGTGATGGAGGAGTATGGTCAGGGCACCCCGGAGGTGCGGGTGCTCAGCTCCAGCCATCAGGATCTGGTCAAGGCGATGGAGGAGGGGCGCTTTCGGGAAGATCTCTTCTACCGTCTCAACGTCGCCAACATCACCTTGCCATCGCTCAGTGCCCGCAGCGAGGATATCCCCCTGCTGGCTCGTCAGACGCTCGATGACTACCGCAGCCGCCACGGCGACTGCGCCGCCATGGGCTTTTCGCCCGAGGCGCTGGCGATGCTGGCGGCGGCGGCCTGGCCCGGCAACGTGCGCCAGCTCTGCAACCTGGTGGAGCAGCTCGCCAGTCTCTGTTGCAGCGCGGTGATCGGCGTCTCTATGGTGGAGTCCGCCCTGAGCGGCGGTGGCGGCGGCATCCCCTCGTTCAACGAGGCGCGGGCCGAATTCGAGAAGGAGTATCTGATCCGTTTGCTGCGCACCACCGAGGGCAACGTGACCCTGGCGGCCAACATGGCGGGCAGAAACCGTACCGATTTTTACAAACTATTGAATCGGCACGGTATCGAAGCGTCAAACTTCAAATCGAAGGGATAAATCAGGCGGGATCAACGACCGCCGGAGCGGCATCGGCTTGTTGGGTTTTATGGGAGAGCCAGAGGCCGCTCGCCTTCATCGGGTAGCTGAACTCAAGAGTGCGCCGATGATCTGGCGAATGAGTGACATCAGGTGGGATCAACGACCGCCGGAGTGACATCGGCTTGTTGGGTTTTATGGGAGAGCCAGAGGCCGCTCGCCTTCATCAGGTAGCCGAACAAGGCGCCAATGATGAGGGAGGGCAGGATCAGCCGCCACTCGCCAGCCGCCCCGAAGGTGGCACAGCAACCGGCAAAGGTGCCGGGAATGTAGCCGAGCCACTGCTGCTTGGCCTGCACGCACATCAAGGTTGCGACCACCCCGGTCATCACGTAACCCGCCACGCCTGCCCCCCACAGACTGTCGCCATGGATCAGCAACAGCGCCCACAGCATGCCGCTGGTGTTGCAGAAGAGGGTCTGCAGCAGCGCCTTGTAGCCACCGCTTGACGCGAAATAGCTGGTGCAGCCGAGAAAGCCGACCCAGGAGATAAGGCCGAACGCGACGGCAATCCAGCCCCAGACGGCGGAGAGAATTCCAGTGGTGATGGCGATGGCGATCAATGGGCTCATGGGGCGTCTCTTCAGTTGGCTTCGCAAAATGGGCAGCCTACCCCCGGCAATCGGGGCGGCAAGCGGGGGCCGAATTGTGTGTGATCTTCATCACCCTTTTCAACTCAGGAATACGCTTGCGCTCGCGAAAAAAATTAATTGGTGACCGGCCTGACAGTCGGCCATAGTTAGAGGGACTGTCCTGCTCATGGAGAGAGTCTGATGGCGCCCAATGTGATCGTTCCCCTGCTGGTGTTCGTAGTCCTGTTTCTGGTCGGCACCATGGCCAAGGCACTGCCCCTGCACCACATGATGTAAATTTGTGTGAAATAAAAATCTGCCGGGGCGGGTCTTATCCATAGTGCCTCACTCAGCCCCGGGAGTTTTTCATGTTGATCAAGCATCGTACCGCTCACCCCCTCACCGAACAGGATGTCACCCCGGAAGCCGTCTATCAGGACCGCCGCCTTATTCTCAAGGGGCTGGGTCTGGGCGCCGCCACCCTGGCGTTTCCCACTCAGGCCGGCGTACTCGATCTGCTGCGCGGTAAAGAGGACGCTCCCCAATTAGCCACCAAGCCGCTCAACAGCAAGCCTGCGGAGCGCCTGGCCAATCTGGTGCTGACACCGGAAGAGAAGGCCACCAGTTACAACAACTTCTATGAGCTGGGCACCGACAAGTCCGACCCGGCTCGCAACGGCCATTACCTCAAGCCCGAACCCTGGACCCTCAAGGTGGAGGGGGAGGTGGCCAAGCCCTTTACCCTCGATGTGTGGGATCTCATCAACAAGAGCGAGCTGGAGGAGCGGATCTACCGGCTGCGCTGCGTTGAAGCCTGGTCCATGGTACTGCCCTGGAACGGCATCTCGCTGGCAGAGATCATCCGCCGTGCCGAGCCCACCAGTCGCGCCAAATTTGTCGCCTTCGAGACCCTGTTTGATCCGAAACAGCTGCCGGGGCAGGCCTCCAGTCTGGGGGGCGGCATCGACTATCCCTACGTGGAGGGGCTGCGTATCGACGAGGCGATGCACCCTCTTTCTTTCCTGGCGATGGGGCTCTATGGCAAGACCCTGCCCGCCCAGAATGGTGCGCCGATCCGGCTGGTGGTGCCGTGGAAGTACGGCTTCAAGAGCATCAAGAGCATCGTCTCGATCCGGCTGGTGGAGGAGATGCCGCCGACCACCTGGAACCTGTTGGCGCCCAACGAATATGGCTTCTACGCCAACGTCAACCCGCAGGTGGATCACCCGCGCTGGAGTCAGGCCAGCGAGCGCTTTATCGGCGAGGGCGGAGTGTTTGGCGCCAAGCGTCAGCCGACCCTGATGTTCAACGGCTATGGTGACGAAGTCGCCTCGCTCTATCAGGGGATGGATCTGCGCCAATGGTACTGAGATTGAAACCGGCCCATATCAGCGGCTTGCGGGCGTTGGTGCATCTGGGCTCCTTCGGCTTTCTGCTCTGGTTGGGGTTTGCCATTCCGGCAGGTTTGCTGGGGGGCGATCCGGTGCCCGAGCTTATCCACTACCTCGGCAAGGGAGCGCTCAATCTGCTGCTGCTCACCCTGCTGGTGTCGCCGCTGGCCAAGCGCTGGCGGCAGGGGCCGCTCATCAAGCTGCGCCGCCCCCTCGGGCTCTGGTGCTTTGCCTGGGCGTTGCTCCACTTCATGGCGTGGCTGGGGCTGGATCTGCAGTTTGACTGGGGGCTGATAAGCGGCGAGCTGGTCAAGCGCAGCTACATAGTTGTGGGGATGGTGGCCCTGCTGCTGCTGGCCGCCCTCAGCATCACCTCGCTGCCCGCCTTGCAGCGCAGAATGGGTGCAGCATGGCAGAAGCTGCACAACTGGGTCTATGCCATCGCCCTACTGGTGCCAGTGCACTACTGGTGGTCGCTCAAGAGCGGTTGGGGGGAGCCCCTTATCTACCTGCTGCTGGCCTGCGCCCTGCTCTGGCCGAGACGGGATAAGCTGCTGCGCCCCATGCGGGGACGCTGGAATGCAAAAGAGGCCTAATCGGCCTCTTGTTGTTTGATCTCGCCGGTGTAGGCATCGACGATGAGATGCACCTTCTGATCTTGGCGATTGAGGGTTTTGACCTCGAATTTGTCCCCTTCCAGCTCCACTTCCCGAATGTCGTGATACCCTTGCGCCAGCAAGAGTTTGACCAGCCCGGCCATGTCGAGACGGCTCTGGACCGCCCAGCTTGTGGCACTCAACAGGCAAAGGATCAGCAGGACACTGCGCGGGATCATATTCATTCCGGATTCATGGCTGGCAGACTATAAACGCCATTATGTTAGGTTTTTGGAGATGAATCATCCATGAATAGAGCGCTCCCTCTGCTCGGGTTATTGCTGCCGGTGCTGGCACAGGCGGTCACGCCTGATGAAGCCCAGTTGCAGCAAGCTGTTCATGAGGGCCGGGTTCGGCCCTTCCATGAAATGATGGAGGTGGCGGCCAGATTGCCGGTGCGGGTGTTGCGGGTGGATCTGGGGGAAGAGGATGGTATCTGGCTCTATGAACTGCGCGTCATCGATCGGGAGAACAGCGTCATCAAGGTGGCCTATCGGGCCGACAACCTTGAGCTGGTGTGGGCCAAGGGCCACCATCTGGAGCGGCTGTTCGAACCGCCCAAGCCCCTGGTCGAGGATGATGAATAACCCCTGTGTGGAAGCCTGTTCATGCGAATTCTGATTGTTGAAGACGAAAAAATCCTGGCCGGCCAGTTGGCCGAACAGCTGCGCCTCTCCGGCTTTGTCACCGATCTCTGCCACGATGGCAACGAGGCCGGTTTTCTCGGTGAGACCGAACCCTATGACGCCATCATTCTCGACCTCGGCCTGCCGGGGCGCGATGGCCTGAGCGTGCTGAAAGAGTGGCGCAGCAAGGGAATCGATACCCCTGTGCTGGTATTGACCGCCCGTGGTCAGCTGCACGAGAAGATCGAGGGGCTCAACGCCGGTGCCGATGACTATCTCACCAAGCCGTTCCAGGTGGCCGAGCTGGTGGCGCGGGTCCATGCGCTGGTGCGCCGGGCGGCGGGCAACGCCAGCTCCATTCTGGAGATTGGCGGGGTGCGGCTCGACATGGCGGCGTCGCAGGTATGGTACGAAGGGACCCCCATCAAGCTGACGGCCCACGAGTTCCGGGTGCTGGGTTACCTGATGCAGCATCGGGGCAAGGTGGTGTCGCGCAGCGAGCTGATCGACCACATCTATGCTCAGGATTTTGACCGTGACTCCAACACCGTGGAGGTATTCATCGGCCGGATCCGCAAGAAAACCAACCCCGATCTGATTGAGACAGTGCGCGGCCTCGGGTACCGGATCAACGAATGAGGCTGGTCAGAACCCTACGGGGGCGACTGGTCGCCATCGCGCTGGTGTGGTGCGGGCTGTTCCTGTTCGCCACCGGCTTCAGCCTGCAGACCATGATGCGCCACTATTGGCAGGAGGCGGAGGCTGACGGCCTGCGCCTGCAGCTCTATGATCTACTCTCCCGGCTGGAGGTGGCCAAAACCGGCCTGCCGGTGGTCACCGGCTCCCTCTCCGATCCCCGCTTCAATCAACCCTACTCCGGCTATTACTGGCAGCTGGAGCTGGGCCACGATGTGGTGGGGCGCTCCCGCTCCCTGTGGGATACCAACCTGAAGAGCGACGGCCTCAAGTCGGCGTTTGGCGATCCCGACCTCTTCGTCGGCAAGGGGCCCAACAAGGAGCCGCTGCTGATCATGACCCGCACCGTGCTGCTGCCCGGTTCCGATCGGGTGTTTACCCTGGTGATGGCCAAGGACAGCAGCGCCCTGACCCAAACCCTCAACAAGACCCGCATCAGCCTGTTCCTCGGCCTCGGCTTTGCCGCCGCCGGTCTGGTACTCGGCTTCATGTTCCAGATTGTCTACGGCTTGCGGCCGCTACACCTGCTGCGCCGTGAACTGGGGCGGGTTCATGAGGGTCATCAGGAGGGGTTCCGGCTGCGCTATCCGCTGGAGATCCAGCCGCTGGTGGAGGATATCAACCGACTGTTGCACCACTACGGCGAGCTGCTGCAGCGGGCGCGATCTCACACCGGCAATCTGGCCCACGCCCTCAAGACGCCGCTCAGCATCATGCGCAATCAGGTGGCCCAGTTGCCACCGGAGGATCAGGCCGCCATCGGCGAGCAGCTCGACCAGATCCAGCGCCATATCGACTACCACCTCGGCAAGGCGCGGGTGACCGGCGCCGCCAAGATCCTCGGGGTCTCGACCCCGGTACGGGCGCGGGTGGAGTACATCTGCCGTGCCTTCTCCCGCCTCTATCCGGGCAAGACGGTGGATCTGCAGGTGCCCGCCAATCTGGCGGTCGGGGTAGAAGAGCAGGACTTCGACGAGATGGTGGGCAACCTGCTGGAGAACGCCTTCAAATGGTCTGCCAGCGAGCTGCGTATCTCCAGCGCCGAGCTGGGGGGCTGGATCACCCTGCGTATCGAGGATGACGGCCCCGGCATGAGCGAGGATCAGATCGCCAAGGCGGTGCTGCGCGGGGTGCGGCTCGACGAGAAGGTGCCGGGCTCGGGCCTGGGCCTCAACATCGTCTCCGATCTGGCGGAAGCCTATCGGGGCAGTTTCATCATGGGCCGCGCCGAACTGGGCGGTCTGGCCGCCTCCCTCTCGTT
Source organism: Aeromonas veronii (assembly GCA_041319085.1). NCBI lineage: Bacteria > Pseudomonadati > Pseudomonadota > Gammaproteobacteria > Aeromonadales > Aeromonadaceae > Aeromonas > Aeromonas veronii. The sequence goes on from CP101033.1 coordinate 250,820, forward strand.
GCCCAAGGTGGCAAGAGTCGAGAGCTAGGCATAACATATGGCATTTGTTTTAGCCTGAGGAAGAGAACCATGACCGACGATCCGTGGGCACTGTGTCACCTTGACGATTCGTTTGATGCCTCTGTGCTGGGGGTCAAGGGCGCCCAGATCCAGTGGTTTGAAGACAGGGATGGCCTGATCGCGTTCCTTCTGGAAGATTTTGTCGACCTGCTGGCCGATGTTGGCGAGCTGGACGAGGAGCAGACCGAACAGGCGCGCGAGCGCTTCACCCTGCTGGTGGAGCAGAGCTTCGACGATCGCACCCTGATGGATGCCATCAACGATCTCGCCTCCGGCCTGCGTCGCATCGCTTGGTTGGGGCCGCTCTCGGAGCTGGCCGAAATCAGCGACGAGTTTGCCTCCGGCCTGCGCCGCTATTTCTGGAGCCAGTACGACGGGGACGAAGATGACCCGGACGCCTGGGTGCCGGAAGAGCTGTGGCCGCAACTGGTGGAGTGTGCGCAGGAGTATATGGAAGAGGGGGATTTTTAGCAGATGCCCCGTAAACCCTAGCCCAATCGGGCGGGGATATAAGGGGAGCTAATCTGATGCGTTTGCGAGCCCGCCTATGTCTTCAGTGTCTCGATAGTCGCGCCTGCCGCACGTCCGCAGCGGTTGTTGATTTCACTGGCACGCGCTATAACTGTGCTTATATACAGCCTGTGTTTTTAATCATGAAAAGAGCCACAAAAGTACGCATTTACCCCACCGACGAACAAGCGGTATTCCTCAATGCCCAGTTCGGCGCAGTGCGGTTCGCGTACAACAAAGCCCTTCATATTCAGCGGCACATGTTCCAGCGCCACGGGGTTTCACTGAAACCCAAACGCGACTTGAAACCCCTGCTCGCCGTGGCAAAAAAATCGCGCAAATACAGCTGGCTGAAAGAGTACGATTCACAAGCCTTACAGCAGGCGGTGATCAACCTGGACAAGGCATTCGCCAATTTTTTCAACCCCAAGCTCAAGGCCAGGATGCCCACCTTCAAGAGCAAGAGAGGCAGGCAATCGAGCTACCACCCCAATGGCAAAGTGCTGACCGATGCCATCCTGTTACCGAAGATGACGCCCATCCGAGCTGTCATTCACCGAGATATTATCGGCGTGGTCTCCAGTATCACGGTCAGCCGTGGCCCGACAGGGAAATACTATGCCTCCATCCTTTGCGATGATGGCCGTGAGGCTCCCGCCAAGCCCTCCCTCATCACAGAGGTGACAGGCTATGATATGGGGCTGTCCCACTACCTCATTGCGTCGAGTGGCAAAAAGATGGCCAACCCGCGCCATCTTATCAAGGCCAGTCGCAATCTGCGGCGAAAGCAAAAAGCACTGTCTCGCAAGAAAAAAGGCAGTGCCAATCGTAGTAAGGCCAAATTACAGCTGGCCGCCCTGCACGAGCGGGTAGCCAATGCTCGCGCTGATTTTCAGCACAAACTCTCTCGCACGATAGTTGACGATAACCAAGCGATCATCGTGGAGACGCTTAAAACAACCAATATGATGAAAAACCACAAGCTGGCCCGCGCCATTGGCGATGCTGGCTGGCATGGTTTTATCATGAGGCTGGAGTACAAAGCCCAAGCGGCGGGCCGCCACCTAATCAAACTCGATCAGTGGTTTGCCAGCTCTAAACCATGTAGCGAGTGCAGCCACAAGATGCCGGAGATGCCACTTCACCAGCGACAGTGGGTATGTCCAGCGTGTGGGGCAGAGCATGACCGCGACATCAACGCGGCCATAAACATTCGACAGCAAGGAATATTGGAATTAAAAGCGGCGGGGCTCGCCGTTTCTGCCCATGGAGGCCAGCGTAAATCCGTCAATCTGACGGTAGCGGCCTAAGAAGTGGGAAGCCTCGCCGCTTGCGGCGAGGTGCAGTCACGTTCGAGCTATCCAGGGTGCCGATCGCTGTGTGATAGAGATCCTTCACGGCGCGGACTTTGGTTCACAGGTAGGAGGTGGGGTCGCCCGGGATGTGGCAATCGGCACACTCGGTGTGGAGCCCCTTGGTGTTCTGGAAGTGGACGCCGCCCTGATACTCGGCGAGCAGTGTCTGCATGACGTGGCAGGAGACGCAGAATTCCAATAGTAGTCATGACAGGGGTAAGGCGTTGGCCTCTGTCGTGGATTATATTTTTTGCAAACGTTTGTTTTTTTAAAAAATGAATTGATCGAATTATATTCGATCAATCACCGATTAATGCTCTTTCCACGATAGCTGTTAGCCCCCTCGCAAAACCCCACAAGATTCGTTGATATAGTGAACAGTGAGCCACAACGGAGTGTCGCCGATGAGCCCTTTCTCACTACTGTGTGTCGCCGCCAATGTGCAACTGCTGGCCGAATTCGAACAGGAGCTGGCCCCGCTGCTAGGCCATTTTGCGCTGGTGGTGGTGGTCGGGCGGGAGTCGGCGGAGCTGGCCTTGGACGAGCTGGATCGCAAGGGGCAGCCACCCGCCGTGGTGGTGTGTGACAGCGATCTGGGGGACGGGCGAGGGGCCGACTTTCTGATCCGCCTCGGCAGCCGCCATGAGGCGTGCCGCAAGATCCTGCTCGGCAGCCAGCCGGAGATGAAATCGATCATCGAGGCGGTCAACCTCGGTCGTCTCGACTACTACCTGCAGCGCCCCTGGCGCGATGGCAGCCTGCGCTGGGCAGTGATCGAGCAGGCCAGCCACTTTGTGCTGCTTCAGCCCGAGGCTGACCTGCTGAGCTATGCCGCCGTGCTCGATAGTCAGAAGCTGCTGCGGGCCCACGTCGATCGCCAGCTGGCGGCCTATCGGCAGGGTTTTATGGATTACACCCACTGCAGCGATGAAGAGTTGTCGCGGGTGGTGATCGACGGCCTCTACCAGTTTTTCGATGGCAACGACGAGGGGCGGGTCTGCCGCCACTACAGTCCGGGCCATGTGCTGACCCGCGAGGGGGAGCCCAACAGCTTTCTCTGGTTTATCGCCAAGGGGGAGGTGGTGCTGCGCAAGCGGGACGAGCAGGGCATCGATCAGGAGGTGGTGCACTACCGCACCGGCTCGCTGGTGGGGGGCATGTCCTTCGTCACCGGCGAACCCGCCTTTACCACCGGGGTGACCCTGACCGGCGCCGAGGTGATCAAGCTCGACAAGCTGCAATTCTCCCGGGTGATGCAGGCGCGCAGCGAACTGCTCCCCTCCTTTACCAATCTGCTGCTGCGCCACTTCAACCGCCGCCTGCAAAACAGCATCCGAACCGAGATGCGGTTGCAACAGACCCTCAACTCCCTCGATGCCGCCCACGCCCAGCTGGTGGAGAGCGAAAAGATGGCGATGCTGGGTCAGCTGGTGGCCGGTGTCGCCCACGAGCTGAACAACCCGGTGGCGGCCATCATCCGTGGCAGCGAGACCCTGCGGGCCGCCATCCCCGATCTGGTCAATCTCGAACTGCCAGTCCCCATCAAGGGGCTGGGTAATCAGACCCTCTGTCAGGCCCTGACCGCCCAGCCGGTCTCGACCAGCGAGATCCGCGACAAGACCCGGCAGGCGGAGGGGCGCTTTGGCGATCGCCAGCAGGCGCGGCTGGCGGTGCAGATGAATCTAGATGACGAGCTGAACTGGCAGCGCTGGTTTGCCAGCCGCACTGCCGCCGAACGGGAGGCGCTGCTCGCCCGGCTGGAGCTGTTCCAGCAGACCGGCAGCTTCCTGCGCAATATCGAGGTGTGCGCCCGCCGCATCGGCGATCTGGTCAAGAGCCTCAAGCAGTATGCGCGGCAGGATCGGCTCGAACCCTCGCTGGTGGACCTGCACGAGGGGCTGGAAGATACCCTGATGATTTTCGAAAACCGCCTCAAGCATCATGAGCTCTGCAAGGAGTACCAGCCGCTGCCGCTGGTGCGCTGTCACCCCATCGCCCTGCAGCAGGTGTGGACCAACCTGATCGCCAACAGTCTGGATGCCATGAGCGGCCCGGGGCGACTCACCATTCGCACCGGATTGCTGGAGCCCGAGTGGGCCATGGTGGAGATCGAGGACAGCGGTTGTGGCATCGAACCCGAGCTGTGGCAGCGGATCTTCGATCTCAACTTCACCACCAAGCGGGAGGGCCATTTCGGTCTTGGTATCGGTCTGAGCGTCTCGCTGCAGATAGTGCAGCAGCATCATGGCCGGATCGAGGTGGCCTCCGAACCGGGCCGCTACACCCGGATGCGAGTCTGCCTGCCGCTGGATGGCATGGGGCAGGCTGGTTATGGGGGCGAGCCTCACCACAACAAAGAGCATGCGGCCTGAGCCGTCGCCAGTATCAATCGTGCGGCGTGCCAAACCATGTCGCCAGGGAGGAGCAATGAACAAACACTATCTGATCCTGTGTGTGGATGATGAGCGGGAGGTGCTGGATGCGGTGATCCACGATCTCGCCCCGTTTCGTTCCCACTTCGAACTGGAGGCGGCCGAGAGTGTCGATGAGGCGCGCTCGGTGGTAGAGGAGTGGGAGAGCGACGGCAACAAGCTGGCGCTGATCCTCTGTGACCACATCATGCCCGGAACCCTGGGGGTCGATTTTCTGGTGGAGCTGAACCAGCGTGCCACCACCCGCGCCAGCCGCAAATTGCTGTTGACCGGGCAGGCCGGGCTGGAGGCCACCATCGATGCGGTCAATCGCGGCGGGTTGCACTACTACCTTGCCAAACCCTGGCAGTTGGCGACGCTACAAGAGGCGGTTCGCGAACAGCTGACCGACTACCTGCTGGCGGAGGATGGCGAAAATGCCTTCCACTATGCGCCGCTGCTCAATCAGGCGCGGCTGTTTGCCGCCATCCACGATCACCCGTGCGACGAATAGGGGCAGTTGGGCTTTCACCGTGGCAGTTGTATACTGTCTGCATATACAGTATTGCAGGTAGCCACCGATGCGACTCTTTATCGCCGAGAAGCCCACGCTGGGCCGCGCCATTGCCGATGCCCTGCCCAAGCCCCACAAGAAGGGCGACGGTTTTATCGAAACAGCCCAGGGGGATGTGGTCACCTGGTGCATCGGCCATCTGCTGGAGCAGGCCGAGCCCGATGCCTATGACGCCGCCTTCAAGCAGTGGCGGATGGAGCATCTCCCCATCATCCCCGCCCAGTGGCAGCTGGTGGCCAAACCCAAGACCAAAACCCAGCTCACCGTCATCAAGCGGCTGATCAAGCAGGCCGACTGCGTGGTCAACGCCGGTGACCCGGACCGGGAAGGGCAGTTGCTGGTGGATGAGGTGATCGACTTTCTCGGCTACCCGAAGACCAAGCCGGTGCAGCGCTGCCTCATCAGCGATCTCAACCCGCCCGCGGTGCGCCGCGCCCTCGACAAACTGAGGGATAACAAGGAGTTCGTGCCGCTGGCGGTTTCCGCACTGGCCCGCAGTCGGGCCGACTGGCTCTACGGCATCAACATGACCCGCGCCTATACCCTGCTCGGCCGCAAGGCCGGTTGCAGCGAGCTGCTCTCGGTTGGCCGGGTGCAGACCCCGCTGCTGGGGCTGGTGGTGCGGCGGGATCTCGAGATCGAGGCCTTCGTGCCCAAACCCTTCTACGAGGTGCTGGCCCATCTGTTGACCGATAGCAACGAGCGTTTCACCGCCAAGTGGCTGCCATCGGAAGCCTGTCTGCCGTGGCAGGATGAGGAGGGGCGGGTGCTCAACCGGGCGCTGGCCGACAAGGTGGTTAGCCGGATCAACGGCCAGCCCGCTCAGGTCGAATCGGTGGAGGAGCAGGCCCGCAAGCAGGCGGCGCCGCTGCCCTATAACCTCTCCAGCCTGCAGATCGATGCCGCCAAGCGCTTCGGCATGGATGCCAAGCGAGTGCTCGATATCTGCCAGAGCCTCTACGAGCGTCACAAGCTCATCACCTATCCGCGCTCCGACAGCCGTTATCTGCCGACCGACCACTTCAAGCGGGCCGAGCAGGTGCGTGGCGCCATCGCCGCTACTGCGCCCGTGCTGGCCAAGGCGGTTAGCGAGGCGGATGACAAGATCCGCAGCAAAGCGTGGAACGACAGCAAGGTGGATGCCCACCACGCCATCATCCCCACCGAGAAGCAGGGCAACCCCGGTATGCTGGGGGCCGACGAGGCGAAGCTCTATGGCCTGATTGCCCGACAGTATCTGCTGCAGTTCTATCCCCCGTTCGAATACAACGACAGCAAGGTGCTGCTGCGCATCGCCGGTGGCCTGTTTCAGGCCAAGGCGCGGCGAATCCTCAAGGTGGGCTGGAAGGCGCTGCTCGGAGTGGAGGAGGATGACGACGAAGAGAAAGCGGGCACGCTGCCGGCTCTCAAAGAGGGAGAGCAGCTGCTCTGCGAGCGGGGCGAACTGCTGGAGAAGATGACCCAGCCGCCCAAGTCATTTACCGATGCCACCCTGCTGGCCGCCATGACCGGCATCGCCCGCTATGTGCAAGATCCCGATATCCGCAAAACCCTGCGCGATACCGATGGCCTCGGTACCGAAGCGACCCGGGCAGGCATTATCGACCTGCTGTTCAAGCGTCGCTTTCTGGTGCGTCAGGGCAAGAGCATCAAGGCGACCCCGACCGGGCGGGCGTTGGTGCAGGCGCTGCCCGCCACCGCAACCACGCCGGATATGACGGCGCTGTGGGAGCAGAGCCTCGGCCAGATCGCCGAGCGCCACGGCAGCTATCAGCAGTTTATGGGGCCGCTCACCGAGCAGCTTAACGGCCTGATCGAGGGGGCGCGGCAGGACTCCGGCGCCAGCTTCAGCGCCCTGCCCAAGGAGGCACCGGGTGCCAGCAAGCGGCGTTTTAGCAAGCGCAAGAGTCCGTCGGCCAGCAGCGCTGGCGGTGCCCCTCGCAAAAGCACTGGCAAGCGCACAGCCAGAAGCAAGGCGGCCTGACTGTTTGAGGGAAGTTGTTGGCTGATGCGCAGAAGCTGCAGTGAAAGAGAGAGGGGCCACGGGCCCCTCTCTCTTTTTATCGCCGTAAGGGCCTGTCACCACTTAGCCGGTGTAGACGTTCTCTTCCGGATAACGGATGCGGGTCTCGACCGGGCGGGCCAGCATAAAGGCCAGGGTCAGGGGGCCAAGACGGCCGCAGATCATCACCAACACCAGGATCAGCTTGCCCGGTTCGCTCAGGGAGGCGGTGATGCCGGTAGAGAGGCCAACGGTGGCAAATGCCGAGATGGTCTCGAACATGATTTTGTCGAACGGCAGATCCTCGGTCACCATCAGCAGGAACATCGCCAGCATCAGTACCATGGTGCTGACGATGATGATGGCCAGCGATCGGGTCACGATTTGGGGCGACAAGGTACGGCCAAAAGCGGTGACATGGGGCCGTTTGGTCAGAAACGCCTTGGTCGCCAGCAGCACGACTGCGAAGGTGGTCACCTTGATACCACCACCGGTCGAGGTCGCACCGGCACCGATAAACATCAGCATCATAAGGAACAGCAGGGCCGCCGGGGTCATCAGCCCGATATCGATGGTATTGAAACCGGCGGTACGGGCACTGGCAGACTGAAAGAAGGCCGCCAGCAGCTGGCCACCGAACCCGGCGTTGCCGAGGGTGCCCGGGTTATTGTGTTCCAGCAGCCAGAACATCAGGGTCCCGGCCAGCAACAGCGCCGGGGTCATCAGCAGCATCAGCTTGCTGTGCAGCTTCAGCTTGCGCCAGCGGCGGTTGCGCACCAGATCAACGATGACGGTAAAGCCGATCCCCCCCAGGATCAGTAAGCCGGTGATGGTCAGACTGATGATGGGGTCGTATCTATAGTCGATGAGATTGTTGGCAAACAACGAAAACCCGGCGTTGTTGAAGGCCGAGACCGCGTGGAAGAAGCTGACATAGAGGCCGTGCACCCAACCCATCTCTGGCACCCAGCGGATCGCCATGATGCCGGTGCCGATCAACTGGGCAATCAAGGCGAACAGCATGATCCGTTTGACCAGCTGGATGATGTTGACCGAGCCCTCCTGCCCCAGCGCCTCCTTGGCCAGTACCTGTTGGCGCAGACCGACCCGCTTGCTGAAGATAGCGATCAGCAACAGGGTCATGGTCATCTGGCCCAGTCCACCGATCTCTATCAGCATCAGCAGGAAAATCTGCCCCTGCAGGGTGAAGGCGGTGCCAGTGTCCACCACGCCAAGACCTGTCACACTGATGGCGGAGGTGGCGGTGAACAGGGCGTTGACGAAGGTGACCTCGCCATTGTGGCTGGAGGGTTGTACCAGAAAGATGGTGCCAATCAACAGAATGATCAGAAAGCTGCCGAGGATCAGTCGGGCTTCGCTCCAGCGGGAGTCCTGCTCTCGATGGAGAGCGAACGCGTAGCTGCTGCGCCAGCTGATCATAGGGTTTCGAGCCAGTGGTCGATGGCATGCTTGTTGCCCGCCAAGATCAGGATGTCGCCCAGTTGCAGATCCATCTTGCCGGTCAGCACGTTGTGCAGCACTTCACCGCGCTTGATGGCGAGCAGTTGGAAATCGCTCTGTTGCAGCAGGTGGAGATCACCGAGCGCCTTGCCATTTTGCGGCAGGCCGATAACGAACTCGGTCAGCACCATGTTGTGGCCCAGCTCCAGATAGTCGAACAACCGGTTGTCCAGCATGCTCTGGGCGACCCGGCGGCCCATGTCCCACTCCGGGTTGATTACCTTGTCGGCGCCTACTTTCTGCAGGATCTTGGCGTGGAACTTGTCACGCGCCTTGACCCATACCTTCTTCACGCCAGCCTCTTTCAGGACCAGGGTGGTGAGGATGCTGGTCTCCAGGTTGTCACCGATGGCAACGAAGACGATATCGAAATTGGCCAGTCCCAGCTCGGCAACGGTTGCTTCGTCGGTGGCATCTGCCACGATAACGTGATTGCAGAGGGCGGCAATTTGCCGGGTCTTGCTCTCATCGATATCGATGGCCAGGACTTCTGCATCCTGCCGTTGCAGCTCTTCGCACAGCGCGCTGCCAAACAGGCCCAGGCCGATGACGGCAAACTGGTTGTTCATGGGTTGTTCCTCAACAGTTGAAGCCGCCTACTCTAACTCACAGTGATTCACGCGAAAAGGGCTCGGGTTTTTCGTCATGGACAACTTGAGGTAGACTGCGCCCCTGCACCAAGCCGGGATAGACCGATGAAACTGAATGCCAACGCCTCTTTGTTGAAGCTCAACACCCTTGCCCTCGATGCGTACTGCCTCTGGCTTGCCGAGGTGGAGCAGGTTGCCGATCTGGCCACTCTGCGTAGCGATCCCGAGTTGAGCACACTTCCCCGCTTAAATCTGGGTAGCGGCAGTAATGTGCTCTTTACTACCGATTTTCTCGGTCTGGTGGTGCTCAACCGGCTCAATGGGATTACCGCTGAAGATGATGGTGATCACTGGTTGCTGCATGTGGCGGCGGGTGAGAATTGGCATCAGCTGGTACGCCACTGCCTGCTGCAGGGCTGGTATGGGCTGGAGAATCTGGCGCTGATCCCCGGCACGGTCGGTGCGGCGCCGGTGCAGAACATCGGTGCGTATGGCGTTGAACTGGCCGACTTCTGCGCCTATGTCGAGGCATTCAACTGGCAGAGTGGCGAGATCGAGCGGATTACGGCGGCAGAGTGCCGCTTTGGTTATCGCGACAGCATCTTCAAGCACGAGTATCAGGACTCCCATCTGATTACTTCCGTCGGGCTCAAACTGCCCAAGGCGTGGCAGCCGGTGCTGGGCTATGGCCCGCTGGCGGCACTCGGTGACGCGCCTTCGGCGCAGGCCATCTTTGATACTGTCTGTGCCACCCGCATGGCCAAGCTGCCGGATCCCGCCGTACTCGGCAATGCCGGCAGCTTCTTCAAGAATCCGGTGGTACCTGCCGCGCTGGCGGAGTCGCTCAAGTCGCGCTACCCGCAGATGCCCTGCTATCCAGCCGGAGAAGGACAGGCCAAGCTGGCGGCGGGCTGGCTCATCGATCAGTGCGGTCTGAAAGGCTTCGCCATCGGCCGCGCTGCCGTCCATCAGGAGCAGGCGCTGGTGCTGGTCAATCTGGGAGGGGGCAGTGCCATGGAGCTGATCGCGCTGGCGGCCCATGTCCGCGATAGCGTGGAACAGACGTTTGGCGTGGTGCTGGAGCACGAGGTGCGCTTTATGGGTGCGCACGGTGAAACCTGCCTCGATGAGGTGATCTCATGACCCTGACTCCCATCAGACAGACCCTGATCACCCTGCTGCGCGACGGTCAGTTTCACTCCGGTGAACAGCTGGGCGAGCAGCTGGGCATCAGCCGGGCGGCGGTGAGCAAACACATGGCGGCGCTCAAGGAGCTGGGGCTGGATCTGTTCAGCCTGACCGGCAAGGGCTACCGGCTGGCGGTGCCGATGGCGCTCTATGATCAGGCCACCTTGCAAGCGCTGGCCCCGATGGCGCCGGTGCACTGTTTCCCGGTCATTGGCTCGACCAATCAACACCTGCTGGATCGGGTCAATGCGCTGCGCTCTGGCGAGAGCTGTCTGGCCGAGTGTCAGACCGCCGGGCGCGGGCGTCGTGGCAAACCCTGGGTTTCGCCGTTCGGTTGCCAGCTGCTCCTCAGCATGTACTGGCGACTCGAACAAGGTATGGCGGCAGCCATGGGGCTGAGTCTGGCGGTCGGTGTCGCGGTAGTCGACGCGCTGGAATCTCTTGGCTATCAGGGCGTTGAGCTCAAGTGGCCGAACGACCTCTACTATCAGGGACGCAAGCTGGCGGGCATTCTGGTTGAGATGAGCGGTAGCGCCGGAGCCAGTTGTCATCTGGTGATCGGCATCGGTCTTAATCTGGCGATGCCGGCCCGCGAGGGAGAGAAGATCGATCAGGCCTGGGCCGAGCTGCGCCATATCAATCCGGAACTGGTGGATCGCAATCAGCTGGCGGCCCGGATGATCGTCCATCTGCAACAGGCGCTGCACACCTTTGAGCAGCAGGGGCTGGCAAGCTTTGTCGATGAGTGGAACCGGCTCGATCACTTTGCCGGTCGCCCGGTGCGCTTGCTGATGGGGGAGCAGGAGATCCGCGGTATCGCCCGTGGCATCGACGATCGCGGTGCCCTGCGACTGGAGACGGACGAAGGGATCAAATTCTATCTGGGGGGCGAGCTCTCCCTGCGCCGGGGCGACTGAGGGCCGGCAAGGCCGCTCATGATGCCAAATAGAAGAGGGGGCCTGTGCGGGCCCCCTCTTCGTTATCCGGCGTTATCCGGCCCACTGCCATCATTTGCGCAGCTTGATCTGCTCGATGGCGTGCTCATGGCCCTTGGTCATGATCAGGTTGGCGCGCTCACGAGTCGGCAGAATGTTTTCCTGCAAATTCAGATAGTTGATATCTTGCCAGATATTGCTGGCGATCTGGGTCGCCTCACTTTCCGCCAGCTTGGCGTAGTTATGGAAGTAGGAGTCGGGATCCGAGAAGGCGCCGCTTCTGAACTTGAGGAACCGTTCGATATACCAGGTGCGCAGCAGTTCGGCATCGGCATCCACATAGATGGAGAAGTCGACGAAGTCCGACACGAACACCCGATGGGGCTCCTGGGGGTAGTCCATGCCGCTTTGCAGCACATTGAGCCCTTCCAGGATCAGGATGTCCGGCTGCTCCACCACCTTCTTCTCATCGGGAATGATGTCGTAGATAAGGTGGGAGTAGACCGGCGCTTCAACCCTCTCGTGACCGGCGCGGATATTGGCGACAAACTCCACCAGATGGCGGATGTCATAGGATTCCGGGAAACCCTTGCGACGCATCAGGCCGCGCTCTTCCAGTACCTTGTTGGGATAGAGGAAACCATCGGTGGTGACCAGCTCCACCCGCGGATGTTCCGGCCAGCGCTCCAGCAGCGCCTGCAGAATACGGGCCGTGGTGCTTTTGCCCCCCGCCACGCTGCCGGCAATGCTGATGATATAGGTGCCCTTGCCGCGGGACTGACCGAGGAACTGCTCCAGTACCCGGCTGCGACGCTGCTTGGCTTTGACATAGAGATTGAGCAGGCGAGAGAGGGGTAGGTAGATCTCTTCCACTTCCCGCAATGACACCTTCTCGTTGATCCCGCGCAGGGTCTGCAGATCGTGTTCGGTCAGGGTCAGGGGGACCGAATCGCGCAATAACGCCCATTGTTTGCGGGTGAATTGCAGATAGGGGTTATGCTCTGTCGTCATGGTGTCATCACTGTTTCTTGGGCACGGCGACCATACACCAAGGGTGGGGGAGCGACAAGGGACGCAGCAGGATTGGCTTGTTTGCCCCCGCTTTTTTGCAAGCGCCCCAACAATAAAGCAGATTTTGCCCGGCTCAATGGTTGCATCCCCCAAAACCTTACAATAAAATGCGCGACGCTTGACTGTCTGTCGTCTATTTGCCGTGCAAAAGCGATAAACACAACGGGTGCAAGCAGAATTACCGTTGTGACAATCTGGCGTCTGGAGGGGTTCCCGAGCGGCCAAAGGGATCAGACTGTAAATCTGACGGCTCTGCCTTCGAAGGTTCGAATCCTTCTCCCTCCACCATATTTCTCTGCGGTTTGAGTTCTTTGGGTTAGAGAAATGCGGGCATCGTATAATGGCTATTACCTCAGCCTTCCAAGCTGATGATGCGGGTTCGATTCCCGCTGCCCGCTCCAAGATGCTGATATGGTTCAGGCGATACCAAGAGCTACACCCTCGGGTGAGGTCGGCAGTCGATTCTGCCTGTCAGCACCAGTCTCTCTTCCCCACCAGATTCAAATCCATCGTATAAACTGTTCTGTGGTTAGCTTGCCACCGCGTACTCAGCGTTAGTTTAGAGGGACGATCATGTCTAAAGAAAAATTTGAGCGTAATAAACCGCACGTTAACGTGGGTACCATCGGCCACGTTGACCACGGTAAAACCACCCTGACTGCAGCTATCACCAACGTGCTGGCCAAGCACTTCGGTGGTAAAGCTTTCGCCTTCGACCAGATCGACAAGGCACCGGAAGAGCGTGAGCGTGGTATCACCATCAACACCTCCCACGTAGAATACGACACCGCTACCCGTCACTACGCACACGTAGATTGCCCGGGTCACGCCGACTACGTTAAAAACATGATCACCGGTGCTGCCCAGATGGACGGCGCGATCCTGGTGGTAGCAGCGACTGACGGCCCGATGCCGCAGACTCGTGAGCACATCCTGCTGGGTCGTCAGGTTGGTATCCCGTACATGATCGTGTTCATGAACAAGTGTGACATGGTTGATGACGAAGAGCTGCTCGAACTGGTCGAGATGGAAGTTCGTGAACTGCTGACCGAATATGACTTCCCGGGTGATGACCTGCCGGTAGTACGTGGTTCCGCGCTGAAAGCGCTGGAAGGCGACGCTGCATGGGAAGAGAAGATCATCGAGCTGGCTCACCACCTGGATACCTACATCCCGGAGCCGGAGCGCGCAATTGACCTGCCGTTCCTGATGCCTATCGAAGACGTATTCTCTATCGCTGGCCGTGGTACCGTAGTTACCGGTCGTGTAGAGCGTGGTATCGTTAAAGTCGGTGAGACCGTAGAAATCGTGGGTATCAAAGATACCGTTTCTACCACCTGTACCGGTGTTGAAATGTTCCGTAAGCTGCTGGACGAAGGTCGTGCAGGCGAGAACATCGGCGCACTGCTGCGTGGCGTGAAGCGTGAAGACGTAGAGCGTGGTCAGGTCCTGGCCAAGCCGGGTTCAATCAAGCCGCACACCAAGTTCGAATCTGAAGTGTACGTCCTGTCCAAAGAAGAAGGTGGTCGTCATACCCCGTTCTTCAAAGGCTACCGTCCGCAGTTCTACTTCCGTACTACCGACGTGACCGGTACCATCGAACTGCCGGAAGGCGTTGAAATGGTAATGCCAGGCGACAACATCAAAATGGTTGTTACCCTGATTGCCCCGATCGCGATGGACGACGGCCTGCGTTTCGCTATCCGTGAAGGTGGCCGTACCGTAGGTGCTGGTGTTGTAGCCAGCGTAATCGCTTAATCTTTGGCTTACATAAATAAAGCAAAGCCCCTATAATAGGGGCTTTCTTATGCAGGGGCGTAGTTCGAATTGGTAGAACAGCGGTCTCCAAAACCGATGGTTGCGGGTTCGAGTCCTGCCGCCCCTGCCATATACCTCGTCTCGTACGGGGCTTTTGTGTCTTTGGTTACGTCAGATACAGGTGGGTTGTATGAGTGTTAGTTCTGAGAGCCAGGGCGGAAGCAAGGATACCCTGCTGTGGGGCCTGGTTTTCATTATCCTGGCGGCCGCTGTAGTGGGTAATTACCTGCTCAACGATGTTGTCGCTGTCGTCCGCGCCTTGGGTGTGGTCGTTGTCATTGCTGCTGCTGGTGCAGTCGCCCTGCAAACCACCAAGGGAAAGGCTACGCTGGCATTCGCCCGTGAGTCTCGCCTGGAAGTCCGCAAGGTCGTATGGCCGACCCGTCAGGAAGCCATTCAGACAACCCTGATTGTGCTGGCGGTGACCGCCGTGATGGGGCTGTTGCTGTTCATTCTGGACGGTGCCTTGGTCTGGTTGGTCAACCTGATTACCGGTGTGTAAGGATAAGCCATGACTGAACAACGTGAACAACGTATGAGATGGTATGTCGTGCAGGCTTTTTCCGGCTATGAAGGCCGGGTAGCCAAGTCCCTGCGCGAGCATATCAAGATGCATGGCATGGAAGACATGTTCGGTGAAGTGCTGGTCCCGACCGAAGAAGTGGTCGAGATGCGTGCAGGCCAAAAGCGCAAGAGTGAGCGCAAATTTTTCCCGGGCTATGTCCTGGTCCAGATGATCATGGATGAAACTACATGGCACTTGGTGCGTAACGTACCGCGTGTAATGGGCTTCATCGGCGGCACTTCCGACCGTCCGGCACCGATCTCCGATAAAGAGGCCGATGCCATCCTCAATCGTCTGCAGGATGCCCACGACAAGCCGCGTCCGAAAACCCTGTTTGAACCGGGTGAAATGGTGCGGGTTGCCGATGGTCCGTTTGCCGACTTCAACGGTACCGTTGAAGAGGTCGATTATGAGAAGAGCCGCGTGAAGGTCTCTGTACTGATCTTCGGTCGTTCTACTCCTGTTGAACTGGATTTTGGTCAGGTCGAAAAGGGCTGATTGAATTCTGTACGTTTAACGGTTGTCAGGGGCAGCGAATATCTCTATAATTCGCTGCCCCTTTATTAGTTGGGGAGCCGTTTGCAGGAGCATGTCTCCGAGGCGCTAGAACCCATTTTTGAGGTAATTTCCTAATGGCTAAGAAAGTCACAGCTTATATCAAGCTGCAGGTTGCTGCTGGTGCAGCCAACCCGTCTCCTCCCGTTGGTCCTGCACTGGGTCAACACGGTGTGAACATCATGGAATTCTGTAAGGCGTTCAACGCTCGTACAGAGAAGCTGGAAAAAGGTTCACCGACTCCGGTCGTGATCACCGTTTACAGCGACCGTTCCTTCACCTTCGAAACCAAGACTCCGCCTGCTTCCTTCCTGCTGAAGAAAGCTGCTGGCATCAAGTCTGGTTCTTCCAAGCCGAACAAAGACAAGGTTGGTAAGGTGACCGTTGCCCAGCTGCAAGAAATCGCCAAGACCAAAGAGCCGGATATGACCGGTGCCGATCTGGATGCAAAAGTACGTTGCATCGCCGGCTCCGCTCGTTCCATGGGTCTGGTAGTGGAGGAGTAAGACAATGGCTAAACTGTCCAAGCGTATGCGCGTTATTCGCGAAAAAGTTGACGGTACCAAAGAGTACTCCATCAACGAAGCCATTGCCCTGCTGAAAGAACTGGCTACCGCCAAGTTCGTTGAAAGCGTTGACGTTGCTGTCAACCTGGGTATCGACGCTCGTAAATCTGACCAGAACGTACGTGGTGCAACTGTACTGCCGCACGGTACCGGCCGTGACGTTCGCGTTGCCGTATTTACCCAAGGTGCCAATGCCGAAGCTGCCAAAGCTGCCGGTGCTGACCTGGTAGGTATGGATGACCTGGCCGATCTGGTTAAGAAAGGCGAGATGAACTTCGACGTAGTTATCGCATCCCCGGATGCCATGCGCGTTGTTGGTCAACTGGGTCAAATCCTGGGCCCGCGCGGTCTGATGCCGAACCCGAAAGTGGGTACTGTAACCCCGAACGTTGCCGAAGCCGTCAAGAACGCCAAGGCTGGTCAGGTTCGTTACCGTAACGACAAGAATGGTATCATCCATACCACTCTGGGTAAGGTTTCTTTCAACGAAGTTCAGCTGAAAGAAAACTTGGAAGCTCTGCTGGTTGCCCTGAAAAAAGGCAAGCCCTCTTCCGCCAAAGGTCAATTCATCAAGAAAGTCAGCATCTCCACCACCATGGGTGCCGGTGTTGCCGTAGACCAAGCTTCTCTGGAAGCTCAGGCCTAATTGATGGATTTTACAAGGCGCAAAATTTAATCTATAATTTTGCGCCTTGATTGGTTGGGGGTTTCGACCTCCGTCCAAGACCGCAGGAGGCTGCAAAGCCTTAATGTTTCCTGCGTAGACGGTGCCGGAAACCCAGCGAGAAAGATTCTTTCTCTTCTGGAATCCTGCTACCGCATCGTTCCCCTCTGTTGTAAAGGTAGGGGGGATGTGTCAGTACTGGGTCATTTGACCCGGATTCAATCCAGGAGTTAAGCCAATGGCATTGGGACTCGAAGACAAAAAGGCAATTGTTGCTGAAGTCAACGAAGCTGCCAAAGGCGCTCTGTCTGCAGTTGTTGCCGATTCTCGCGGTGTAACTGTAGACAAGATGACCGTCCTGCGTAAAACCGCTCGTGAAGCCGGTGTGTACATGCGCGTTGTGCGTAACACCCTGCTGCGTCGCGCGGTAGAAGGTACCGAATACGAGTGCCTGAACGACGCATTTACCGGTCCTACCTTGATTGCTTTCTCTAACGAACACCCGGGCGCTGCTGCTCGTCTGTTCAAAGAGTTTGCCAAAGCGAACCAAAAGTTCGAAATCAAGGCTGGCGCTTTTAACGGTGAGTTTATCGCCGCAGCACAAATTGATCGTCTGGCCACGCTGCCGACTTACGAAGAAGCAATTGCGAAGTTGATGGCTACCATGAAGGAAGCCTCTGCTGGCAAGCTGGTTCGTACTATCGCTGCTGTTCGCGACCAGAAACAAGCTGCTGCTTGATTCTCGCCTATCTAGGCTGTTTGAGTTTATTCAACATCAGGAATTTTTGTCATGTCTATCACTAAAGACCAAATCATCGAAGCCGTTGCTTCCATGTCCGTAATGGAAGTTGTTGAGCTGATCGAAGCTATGGAAGAGAAGTTCGGTGTTTCTGCCGCTGCTGCCGTAATGGCTGGCCCGGCTGCTGCTGAAGCAGTAGAAGAGAAGACCGAGTTCGACGTAGTTCTGACTGCTGCCGGTGCTAACAAAGTTGCCGTTATCAAAGCAGTTCGTGCCGCTACCGGCCTGGGCCTGAAAGAAGCCAAGGATCTGGTTGAAGCCGCTCCGGCTAACCTGAAGGAAGGCGTGTCCAAGGACGAAGCTGAAGCTCTGAAGAAAGAGCTGGAAGCTGCCGGTGCTTCTGTTGAGATCAAATAATCTGCATTTATGTAGATTAGCCTGATAAAACAGGCTAAGGCTGGTGAATTTTTGTTCACCAGCCTTTTTGCGCTGTAGACTGAGAGCATTTCACACCGTTTACGACTCTCGGTGCACCAGCAATCCGGACTGTTTCCATTCGTCCGGGCCAACACAAAACGGTGTTGAGACAGAGCTGTCCTGCGGGACAGAGTGGGTCACTTATCAGCGAGCTGAGGAACCCTATGGTTTACTCTTATACCGAAAAAAAACGCATTCGTAAGGACTTCGGTAAGCGAGACCAGGTACTGGACACGCCTTATCTGTTGTCCATTCAGCTGGACTCCTTCAAGCAGTTCATCGAGGCTGACCCGGAAGGTGAATATGGCCTAGAGGCCGCTTTCCGTAGCGTTTTCCCGATCACCAGTTACTCCGGTAGTGCTGAGCTTCAGTATGTCAGCTATCGCCTGGGTGAGCCGGTATTTGACGTAAAAGAATGCCAGATCCGTGGAGTGACCTACTCCGCGCCGCTGCGTGTCAAGCTTCGTATGGTTCTGTACGATCGTGAAGCAGCTGCCGGCACCGTCAAAGACATCAAGGAACAAGAAGTATACATGGGCGAAATTCCGCTCATGACCGAGAACGGCACCTTTGTTATCAATGGTACCGAGCGGGTTATCGTCTCCCAGCTGCACCGCAGCCCGGGCGTCTTCTTCGACCACGATAAAGGCAAAACTCATTCATCCGGTAAGGTACTGTATAACGCTCGCGTTATCCCCTACCGTGGCTCCTGGTTGGACTTCGAGTTCGATGCGAAAGACAACCTGTTTGTCCGTATCGACCGTCGTCGCAAACTGCCAGCATCCATTATTCTGCGCGCCCTGGACTTCAGTTCCGAACAGATCCTGGCCACTTTCTTCGAGACCATCGGTTTTGAAGTAAAAGATGGCAAGTTGATGATGGATCTGGTGCCGGAGCGTCTGCGTGGTGAAACTGCGACCTTTGACATCGTGGCCAATGGCGCCGTGGTGGTTGAGACCGGTCGTCGTGTGACTGCGCGTCACATCCGTCAGTTGGAAAAAGATGCCGTTACCCAAATTGAGGTGCCGGTTGAGTATGTTGTTGGCAAAGTTGCTGCCAAGGACTACGCACATCCGCAAACTGGCGAGATGGTCGTGACCGCCAACCAGGCGCTGAGCCTGGAAGCGATCGCCAACCTGTCCCAAGCCGGCTTCAAGCACTTCGAGGTTCTGTTCACCAACGAACTGGATCACGGTGCCTACATGTCCGAGACCCTGCGTGTCGACTCCAGCTCCAACCGTTTGGAAGCGCTGGTCGAGATCTATCGCATGATGCGTCCGGGCGAGCCGCCTACTCGCGAAGCTGCAGAACAGCTGTTCGAAAACCTGTTCTTCTCCGCCGAGCGTTACGACCTGTCTACCGTAGGTCGGATGAAGTTCAACCGCCGTCTGGGTCGTGAAGACGAGACTGGCGCTGGCGTACTGACCAAAGACGACATCGTTGAAGTCATGAAGCGCCTGATCGACATCCGTAACGGCAACGACGAAGTGGACGATATCGACCACTTGGGTAACCGTCGTATCCGTTCTGTCGGTGAAATGGCTGAAAACCAGTTCCGCGTCGGTCTGGTGCGTGTCGAGCGTGCGGTCAAGGAGCGCCTCTCCCTGGGCGACCTGGACACCCTGATGCCGCAGGATCTGATCAACGCCAAGCCGATCTCCGCCGCAGTCAAAGAGTTCTTTGGTTCCAGCCAGCTGTCCCAGTTTATGGACCAGAACAACCCGCTTTCCGAAGTGACCCACAAGCGCCGTATCTCTGCGCTGGGCCCGGGTGGTTTGACGCGTGAGCGTGCCGGCTTTGAAGTCCGAGATGTACACCCGACTCACTACGGTCGTCTGTGCCCTATCGAGACTCCTGAAGGTCCGAACATCGGTCTGATCAACTCGCTGTCCGTGTACTCTCGTACCAACGAGTACGGTTTCCTCGAGACCCCGTACCGCAAGGTCATTGACGGTGTGATCACCGACGAAGTGGACTACCTGTCTGCTATTGAAGAAGGCAAGTACGTGATCGCACAGGCTAACGCCGCGACCACTGAAGATGGCCGTCTGAAAGATGAATTGATCCCGTGCCGTCACAAAGGTGAATCCACCTTTATGAACGCCGACCAGATCCAGTATATGGACGTGAGCCCGCAGCAGATCGTATCTGTGGCAGCGGCTCTGATCCCGTTCCTGGAACACGATGACGCGAACCGCGCATTGATGGGTTCAAACATGCAGCGTCAGGCTGTACCGACTCTGCGTGCTGACAAGCCGCTGGTAGGTACCGGTATGGAACGCGCTGTGGCCGTTGACTCCGGTGTAACCGTAGTGGCCAAGCGTGGCGGCGTAATCGACTATGTCGATGCCTCCCGTATCGTCCTGAAGGTCAATGAAGATGAGCTGTTGCCAGGCGAAGCCGGTATCGACATCTACAACCTGACCAAATACACCCGTTCCAACCAGAACACCTGTATCAACCAGCGTCCTTGCGTGATGTTGGGTGAGCCGGTCATGGCTGGCGACGTACTGGCTGACGGCCCGTCCACCGACCTGGGTGAACTGGCGCTGGGTCAGAACATGCGCGTCGCGTTCATGCCGTGGAACGGTTACAACTTTGAAGACTCGATCCTGGTGAACGAGCGTGTGGTTCAGGAAGATCGCCTGACCACCATCCATATCCAGGAACTGGCCTGTATCTCCCGTGATACCAAGCTGGGTCCGGAAGAGATCACTGCTGACATCCCGAACGTGGGTGAAGCCGCTCTGTCCAAGCTGGACGAGTCCGGTATCGTCTACGTGGGTGCCGAAGTGAAGGGCGGCGACATTCTGGTCGGTAAGGTAACGCCGAAAGGTGAAACCCAGCTGACGCCGGAAGAGAAGCTGCTGCGCGCCATCTTCGGTGAGAAGGCGTCCGATGTGAAGGACTCTTCCCTGCGTGTACCGAACGGTGTGTACGGTACCGTGGTTGACGTGCAAGTCTTTACCCGCGATGGCGTGGAAAAAGACAAGCGTGCCAAAGAAATCGAAGAGATGCAGCTGAAGGAAGCGAAGAAGGACTTGACCGAAGAGTTCAAGATCCTGGAAGACGGCATTTTCGGCCGCTCCCGCAACCTGCTGCTGGCCGCCGGTTACAGCGAAGATCGTCTGAACAAGCTCGATCGCTCCAAGTGGTTTGAACTGGCCATCGAAGACGAAGGCAAGCAGACCGAACTGGAACAGATCGCTGAACAGCACATTGAGCTGAAAGCCGACTTCGACAAGAAATTCGAGAACAAGCGTCGCAAGATTATCCAGGGTGATGATCTGGCGCCGGGCGTACTGAAAATCGTCAAGGTTTATCTGGCAGTCAAGCGTCGCATCCAGCCGGGTGACAAGATGGCGGGCCGTCACGGTAACAAGGGTGTTATCTCCAAGATCTGTCCGGTCGAGGATATGCCCCATGACGAGTTCGGCCGTCCGGTCGACATCGTACTGAACCCGTTGGGTGTACCATCCCGTATGAACATCGGTCAGATCCTCGAAGTGCACCTGGGCCTTGCGGCCAAGGGTATCGGCGAGAAGATCGATCGCATGGTCAAAGAGCAGCGCGAGCTGCACGAGATGCGTAACTTCCTGCAACAGGTCTATGACCTGGGCGAGAAGGACACCCAGCAAGTGAACATCGCCGAGCTGTCTGACGACGACGTACGTATCCTGGTGGGTAACCTGCGTAAGGGTCTGCCGGTCGCTACTCCAGTGTTTGATGGTGCCAAAGAGCGCGAAATCAAAGCCCTGCTGAAGCTGGCCGATCTGCCGGAATCCGGTCAGATTGATCTGTTCGATGGCCGTACCGGTAACCGCTTCGAGCGTAAAGTAACCGTTGGTTACATGTACATGCTCAAGCTGAACCACTTGGTCGACGACAAGATGCACGCGCGTTCTACCGGTTCTTACAGCCTGGTTACCCAGCAGCCGCTGGGTGGTAAGGCTCAGTTCGGTGGTCAGCGTTTCGGTGAGATGGAAGTGTGGGCCCTGGAGGCTTACGGTGCGGCATATACCCTGCAGGAGATGCTGACCGTCAAGTCTGACGATGTGAATGGCCGTACCAAGATGTATAAGAACATCGTGGATGGCGACCACCGTATGGAGCCGGGCATGCCCGAATCCTTCAACGTATTGCTGAAGGAAATCCGCTCTCTGGGTATCAACATCGAGCTGGACGAAGAGTAAGAGCTCGCTCTTATTGTTCGAGAATTGACGTGGGCGCCCCGCTGTTTTGGCAGCCGGGGCGCCGAGGTTAGACTCCTGACAGGGGAAACACGTGAAAGACTTACTCAAGTTTTTGAAGGCTCAGACCAAGACCGAAGAGTTTGACAGTATCAAGATCGGTCTGGCCTCTCCTGACATGATCCGCTCCTGGTCATTCGGTGAGGTCAAAAAGCCTGAGACCATCAACTACCGGACTTTCAAGCCGGAGCGTGATGGTCTGTTCTGCGCCCGTATCTTCGGACCGGTGAAGGACTACGAGTGTCTGTGCGGCAAGTACAAGCGCCTGAAACACCGTGGTGTGATCTGTGAGAAGTGCGGCGTTGAAGTGACCCAGACCAAGGTCCGTCGTGAGCGTATGGGCCACATCGAGCTGGCCAGCCCGACTGCCCACATCTGGTTCCTGAAGTCGCTGCCGTCCCGTATCGGTCTGCTGCTGGACATGACCCTGCGCGACATCGAGCGCGTGCTTTACTTCGAATCTTTCGTAGTAATCGAGCCGGGCATGACCAACCTCGAACGCAGCCAGATGCTCTCTGAAGAGCAGTACCTGGATGCGCTGGAAGAGTGGGGCGACGAATTTGACGCCAAGATGGGTGCCGAAGCAATCCTGGCATTGCTGCGCGCAATCGATCTGGAAGGTGAAGTCAAAACCATGCGCGAGGAGCTGGATCAAACCAACTCCGAGACCAAGCGCAAGAAGACCACCAAGCGTCTGAAGCTGATGGAAGCTTTCCTGCAGTCCGGCAACAAGCCGGAGTGGATGATCATGACAGTGCTGCCTGTGCTGCCGCCGGACCTGCGTCCGCTGGTACCGCTGGACGGCGGCCGTTTCGCGACTTCCGATCTGAACGATCTGTACCGTCGCGTGATCAACCGTAACAACCGCTTGAAGCGTCTGCTGGATCTGGCTGCTCCGGACATCATCGTGCGCAACGAAAAGCGTATGCTGCAAGAGTCCGTCGATGCGCTGCTGGATAACGGCCGTCGCGGTCGTGCCATCACCGGCTCCAACAAGCGCCCGCTGAAATCCCTGGCCGACATGATCAAGGGTAAGCAAGGTCGTTTCCGTCAAAACCTGCTGGGTAAACGTGTCGACTACTCTGGTCGTTCCGTTATCACCGTAGGCCCGACCCTGCGCCTGCATCAGTGCGGTCTGCCAAAGAAAATGGCTCTGGAACTGTTCAAGCCGTTCATCTATGGCAAGCTGGAAACCCGCGGTCTGGCGACCACTATCAAGGCCGCCAAGAAGATGGTGGAGCGCGAGGAAGCTGTCGTTTGGGATATTCTGGACGAAGTGATCCGCGAGCACCCGGTGCTGCTGAACCGTGCACCGACCCTGCACCGTCTGGGTATCCAGGCATTCGAACCGACGCTGGTCGAAGGTAAGGCAATCCAGCTGCACCCGCTGGTTTGTGCTGCGTATAACGCGGACTTCGATGGTGACCAGATGGCGGTCCACGTACCGTTGACCCTGGAAGCCCAGCTGGAAGCACGTGCGCTGATGATGTCTACCAACAACATCCTGTCGCCAGCCTCCGGTGAGCCGATCATCGTTCCTTCTCAGGACGTGGTCTTGGGTCTGTACTACATGACCCGTGCCCGTATCAACGCCAAAGGCGAAGGTATGGTGCTGGCCGGCCCGAAAGAAGCCGAGAAAGTTTATCGCGCCGGTCTGGCCGATCTGCATGCTCGTGTGAAAGTGCGCATTACCGAATACCTGCGTCAGGAAGACGGTTCTCTGCGTGAACACACCGAGATGAAGAACACCACCGTTGGTCGTGCGATCCTGAGCCTGATCCTGCCGAAAGGCATGGAATACGCCCTGATCGACGAGCCGAAGGTGCTGACTGCTGCAGAGCAGGCTGACCTGGATGCCAATCCGCAGAACTGGATCAAATCCGTCTCCAACAAGGCGCTGGGCAAAAAGCTCATCTCCCGTCTGCTGAACACCTGCTATCGCAAGCAGGGCCTGAAGGACACCGTTATCTTCGCTGACCAGCTGATGTATACCGGTTTCCACTACGCGGCCCTGTCCGGTGCTTCCGTTGGTATCGATGACATGGTCATCCCGGATGCCAAGAAAGAGATCATTGCGGCAGCCGAAGCCGAAGTTGCAGAGATCCAGGACCAGTTCCTGTCCGGTCTGGTGACTGCGGGCGAACGTTACAACAAGGTTATCGATATCTGGGCCAGCGCCAACGAGCGCGTCTCCAAGGCCATGATGGAGAACTTGTCCAAAGAGCGTAACGTCAACTCGCTGGGTGAAGAAGAAGAACAGGCATCGTTCAACAGCATCTTTATGATGGCCGACTCTGGTGCGCGTGGTTCCGCCGCCCAGATCCGTCAGCTGGCCGGTATGCGTGGCCTGATGGCCAAGCCGGATGGCTCCATCATCGAAACGCCGATCGTCGCGAACTTCCGCGAAGGTCTGAACGTATTGCAGTACTTTATCTCCACTCACGGTGCTCGTAAGGGTCTGGCGGATACCGCACTGAAGACTGCGAACTCCGGTTACCTGACTCGTCGTCTGGTAGACGTGGCACAAGACATGGTGATCACCGAGGACGATTGCGGCACTACCGAAGGTCTGTGGATGACTCCGCTGATCGAAGGTGGCGACGTTGTCGAGCCGCTGCGTGAGCGCGTGCTGGGCCGTGTGGTTGCCGATGACGTGATCAAGCCGGGTACTGAAGATGAGGTGCTGGTAGCACGTAACACCCTGCTCGACGAGCAGCTGTGTGACCTGTTGGAGCAAAACTCTGTTGACCGCGTGAAGGTACGTTCTGCCATCACCTGTGAAACTGACTTCGGTAACTGTGCTCACTGCTACGGCCGTGATCTGGCCCGTGGTCACCTGGTTAACAAAGGTGAGGCTGTCGGTGTTATCGCCGCCCAGTCCATCGGTGAGCCGGGTACCCAGCTGACGATGCGTACGTTCCACATCGGTGGTGCGGCATCCCGAGCTGCTGCCGAGAACAGCATCCAGGTCAAGAACACCGGTACCATCAAGCTGCAGAACGCCAAGTTCGTTCACAACAGCGATGACAAACTGGTTATCACCTCCCGTTCTACCGAACTGACCATCATGGACGACATGGGCCGTACCAAGGAAAGCCACAAGCTGCCTTACGGTTCCGTGCTGGAAGTGAAGGACAGCCAGGCCGTGAACGCTGGCGAGACCGTTGCCAACTGGGATCCGCACACCCACCCGATCATCACCGAAGTGGCAGGTCGTCTGCACTTCGAACACATGATCGATGGCGTGACCATCACTCGTCAGACCGACGAGCTGACCGGTCTCTCCTCTATCGTCGTGCTGGACGTCAACGAGCGTCCGAGTGCCGGTAAAGAGATGCGTCCGACCGTTAAACTGGTCGACCTGAACGGCAAAGACGTGATGATCCCGGGTACCGATGTAGCCGCCCAGTACTTCCTGCCGGGCAAGGCGATCGTGAACCTGGAAGATGGTGCCAACGTGGGTGTGGGTGACGCGGTAGCGCGTATCCCGCAAGAGTCCGGCGGTACCAAGGACATCACCGGTGGTCTGCCGCGCGTTGCGGATCTGTTCGAAGCACGTCAACCGAAGGAACCGGCAATTCTGGCCGAGATCTCCGGTACCATCTCCTTCGGGAAAGAGACCAAGGGCAAACGCCGTCTGGTCATCACCCCGACTGATGGTGGCAACGTCTACGAAGAGATGATTCCGAAGTGGCGTAACCTGAACGTGTTCGAAGGTGAAAAAGTTGAGAAGGGTGAAGTGCTGGCGGACGGTCCTGAGTCTGCTCACGACATCCTGCGTCTGCGCGGTATCAGCCCGGTCGCCAACTACATCGCCAACGAAGTGCAAGACGTTTACCGTCTGCAAGGCGTTAAGATCAACGACAAGCACATCGAAGTCATCGTTCGTCAGATGCTGCGCAAGTGCGAGATCCTGAGCGCTGGCGATACCGATCTGATCGAAGGCGAACAGGTTGAGGTTGCTCGTGTGAAGATTGCCAACCGTAAGCTGGTTGCCGAGGGCAAGACCCCTGCTACCTTCCGTCATGTACTGATGGGTATTACCAAGGCATCTCTGAGCACCGAGTCCTTCATCTCTGCGGCTTCCTTCCAGGAAACCACTCGCGTTCTGACCGAAGCCGCCGTTGGCGGCAAGCGTGATGAACTGCGTGGTCTGAAAGAGAACGTCATCGTGGGTCGTCTGATCCCGGCTGGTACCGGCTTTGCCTACCACCATAGCCGGATCAACCAGCGTGCTGCCGCAGCTCGTGCTGTTGGTACCCCGCAGGTGACCGCTGATGAAGCTCAACAGAACCTGGCGGATCTGCTGAACGCAGCCGGTAGCTTCGACGAAGAGTAACTCGTCATCCGTGATTAAAAAGGGCTCCTTCAAGGAGCCCTTTTTGTTGGCCAATTCCTCGGTAAAGGTAGACGCAGCGCGGGTTTCAGGATGATCCAGAGCAAAGTTGTAGAGTAAAAAATCAAAAAAAGTTGACTTTACTCCCCTGCAATTTAAAACTCGGGAAAGTTGAATGGTTATTACAGGGGTAGAACATGACTGTCGGTATCGAGGAAGCCATGCTTCCCGAAGAACAGCTGATCAGCCGCACTTTTACAGATGAAGACAGGGAATTGTTGCGCTCATACGATGGGCTCATCGATGGCTTGGCCGAGCTGTTCGGCAAGCATTGTGAGGTGGTCCTCCACTCCCTGGAAAATCTGCACGAGTCGGTGATCAAGATCGCCAACGGCTTCAATACCGGACGCACCCTCGGGGCGCCCATCACCGATTTGGCATTGCGCATGCTCAAGGATATCGAGAGCACCGGCCAGGATTACACCCAGAGCTATTTTGCTCGCAGCCGCACCGGTGCGCTGATGAAGTCGAGCACCATTGCTATTCGCAACAGCGAGCGGCAAGTGGTGGGGCTTATCTGCATCAACCTGCACATCAATGCACCTTTCCACGAGTTCGTGGCCGAATTTTTCCCGACGCCCCAGCAGGCGGCGCGTCAGTCACCCGAGACCTTCGCCAACAGTGTGGAAGAGCTGGTTGCCCAGACGGTGGATAACACCATCGACGAGATCAATCGCGATCCCACCGTGGCCAACAATGCCAAGAACCGCTTCATCGTGACCCAGCTGTTCGAGAAGGGCATTTTCGACATCAAGGATTCGATCAATCTGGTGGCGGACAAACTCAATATTTCAAAACATACCGTTTATCTTTACATCCGACAGCGCAAGCAGGGTGAAGACGAGAACGAGTAACTCAATTCCATAAGGGGATAGATGAATGGCTAAAGAAGTGATTGCAACCGACAAGGCGCCTGCCGCCATTGGTCCTTATGTTCAGGCGACCAAGGTAGGCGAGATGATCTTCACCTCCGGGCAGATCCCGCTTGATCCTGCCACCATGGAGATCGTTGCCGGTGGCATCGAAGCTCAGGCCGAGCAGGTAATGAAGAACCTGATCGCCGTATTGCAGGCTGCCGGTGCCGATGCTGGCAAGGTAGTGAAAACCACCTGCTTCCTGAGCGATATGAACGACTTCGTAGCCTTCAATCAGGTCTATGCCCGTTACTTTGGTGATGCCGCACCGGCCCGCTCCTGCGTGGAAGTGGCCCGTCTGCCCAAAGATGTGCTGGTCGAGGTTGAGGCCATCGCCCATCTCTGATCGGCAACAGCTAAAAAGCCCCTCATGGCAGGGGCTTTTTTGTTTTTGGCGTAAAATGGACAGGCATCAGTACAGGAGCCATGTTATGAGTCTGAGTTTTGCCCTGCTGGTGACCGGGCCTGCCTATGGCACCCAGTCCGCCAGCACCGCCTACCGCTTTGCCCGCAGCCTGTTGGCTCAGGGTCATACCCTCTCTCATCTCTTTTTCTATCAGGAGGGGGTCTGCAACGGCAACGGCCTGCATCTTCCCGCCTCCGATGAGACCGACCTGGTGCGTCTGTGGCGAGAGCTGGCAGAGGAGCAGGGGATCCGTATCGATGTCTGCGTCGCTGCCGCCATGCGGCGTGGTGTGCTCGATGAGCAGGAGGCCAAGGGGGCAGGGCAGGCGCACTTCAATCTGCAAGCGCCGTTTTGCCTGAGCGGTCTGGGCCAGTTGGCCGAGGCGGCGCTCACCGCCGATCGGCTGGTTCAGTTTTAGGGGGAGTCATGAGCAAGAAAATCGCCTTTATCTGCAGTCGTGGCCCCCATGGCCATGCCGCCGGCCGGGAAGGGCTGGATGCCCTGCTGGCCACCTCGGCCATGACCGATGAGCTGGCGCTGTTCCTGATTGGGGACGGTGTGCTGCAACTGCTCAAGGAGCAACAGCCGACCGCTATTTTGCAGCGCCACTACGCGCCTACCTTCAAAATGCTGGAACTCTACGACATCGAAGAGGTCTATGTTTGTGCTGACTCGCTGGCAGAGCGTAGCGTGACAGTAGATGATCTGCTGATCCCGGTCGAGAGTCTGCCGCGCCAGGAGCTGGCTCGGCGCTGGGCACAATGTTCGACTCACATCAGCTTTTGAGGTCTCCATGTTGCATCTGATATTGAACTCTCCCTTTCAGAGTCAGGCTTTGGCACAGGCGCTTTCATACCTCCAGCCCGAGGATGAGCTGGTTCTGATGCAGGATGCCGTGATTGCGGCATCGGCTCCCCAGTGGAGCGCGCGGCTGGCGGGCATCCCGCTTTATGTGATGCAGGAGGATCTGCAAGCTCGCGGTTTGCATCATCGGGTGGGTAATGTGCTCGACATGGCGGGTCTGGTGGCACTGATTGCGCAAAAAGGTTCCCCGCGCACCTGGGGTGGCTGACAGACACATTTTCAAGATAATTCAAGGTGATGTCGTGAAATCAAACGGATCCGAATTGCCCTTTTGTGGCGCAAATTGTATAAATCTTGACTCCCCAGACAACAGGGCATAAAATTTCGCGTCCCCGTATCTGCGGGGAGGATTTTCCACACGTTTATGAAGTCATTATCAGGAGCCTTTTGATGGCAACTATTAACCAGTTGGTTCGCAAGCCACGCATCAAGCTCGTTGTGAAAAGCAACGTGCCGGCGCTGGAAGCGTGCCCTCAGAAGCGTGGCGTATGCACCCGTGTATATACCACCACCCCGAAGAAGCCTAACTCTGCACTGCGTAAAGTATGCCGTGTACGTCTGACCAACGGCTTCGAAGTCACCTCCTACATCGGTGGTGAAGGTCACAACCTGCAAGAGCACTCTGTTGTTCTGATCCGTGGCGGTCGTGTAAAAGACTTGCCAGGTGTTCGTTATCACACCGTTCGTGGTGCGTTGGACTGTGCCGGTGTTAAAGACCGTAAGCAGGCTCGCTCCAAGTATGGCGTGAAGCGTCCTAAAGCTTAATGGTTCTCCGTTAAGTAAGGCCAAACGTTAATTCGTTTCTAGTTAGATAGCTTTCTAGTTTTGGGTAATCCCTGAAGTTACGGAGAATTTGAAATGCCAAGACGTCGTGTTGTTGGTCAGCGTAAAATCCTGCCAGATCCCAAGTTCGGATCAGAGCTGCTGGCTAAATTTGTCAACGTAGTAATGGTTGACGGTAAGAAATCTGTTGCAGAAGCCATCGTATACGGTGCCCTGGACATCATTGCCACCAAATCTGGCAAAGAGCACCTGGCCCTGTTCGAAGTCGCTCTGGATAACATTCGTCCGGCGGTCGAGGTTAAATCTCGTCGCGTCGGTGGTGCAACCTATCAGGTGCCGGTAGAAGTTCGTCCGGTACGTCGCAATGCCCTGGCAATGCGCTGGTTGGTTGATGCCGCTCGTAAACGTGGTGAAAAATCAATGGCTCAGCGTCTGGCTGGCGAGCTGCTGGATGCCGCTGACAATAAGGGTTCGTCTGTCAAGAAACGTGAAGACGTTCACCGTATGGCTGAAGCGAACAAAGCCTTCGCTCACTTCCGCTGGTAATCCGCTTGCGCAGGGTCTTTTGACTCTGCGCACCTTTAATTATCTAGGGACAAGCGCCTTAGTAAGAGGATGACAATGGCTCGTACAACCCCCATTGAGCGTTATCGTAACATCGGTATCTCCGCTCACATTGACGCCGGTAAGACTACTACTACCGAGCGCGTACTGTTTTATACCGGTGTAAGTCACAAGATCGGTGAAGTTCACGATGGCGCTGCCACCATGGACTGGATGGAACAGGAACAAGAGCGTGGTATTACCATCACCTCCGCCGCGACCACCGCTTTCTGGTCCGGTATGGGTAAACAGTTCCAACCGCACCGTATCAACATCATCGATACCCCGGGCCACGTTGACTTTACTATCGAAGTAGAGCGTTCAATGCGTGTTCTGGACGGTGCCGTGATGGTGTACTGTGCCGTAGGTGGCGTACAGCCACAGTCTGAAACCGTATGGCGTCAGGCTAACAAGTACAAGGTTCCCCGTATCGCGTTCGTCAACAAGATGGACCGTACTGGCGCTAACTATCTGCGCTGCGTTGAGCACATCAAGACCCGTCTGAAAGGCGTTCCTGTTCCCCTTCAGCTGAACATCGGTTCCGAAGAGAACTTCAAGGGCGTTGTTGACCTGGTCAAGATGAAAGCCATCAACTGGAATGAAGCTGATCAGGGCGTATCCTTCGATTACGAAGACGTCCCGGCCGAGTTGCTGGAACAGGCGCAAGAAATGCGCATGAATCTGGTTGAAGCCGCTGCTGAAGCGTCTGAAGACCTGATGGAAAAATACCTGGGCGGCGAAGAGCTGACCGAAGAAGAGATCAAAGGTGCTCTGCGTCAGCGCGTGCTGAACAACGAAATCATCCTGGTAACCTGTGGCTCCGCGTTCAAGAACAAGGGCGTACAGGCCATGCTGGATGCCGTGATCGAGTACCTGCCGGCTCCGACCGACGTTGCTGCTATCGACGGCCTGAAAATGGACGGCGAGACCAAAGACGAGCGTCACGCTTCTGATGACGAGCCGTTCTCTGCTCTGGCGTTCAAGATCGCTACCGACCCGTTCGTTGGTAACCTGACCTTCTTCCGTGTCTACTCTGGCGTGATCAACTCCGGTGACACCGTGCTGAACTCCGTCAAGGACAAGCGCGAGCGTTTTGGCCGTATCGTTCAGATGCACGCCAACAAGCGCGAAGAGATCAAAGAAGTACGCGCTGGTGACATCGCTGCAGCCATCGGTCTGAAAGACGTTACCACTGGTGACACCCTGTGTGACCCGAACGCACCGATCATCCTCGAGCGTATGGAATTCCCGGAGCCGGTAATTTCTATCGCGGTTGAGCCGAAAACCAAGGCTGACCAAGAGAAGATGGGTCTGGCACTGGGCCGTCTGGCTCAGGAAGATCCGTCCTTCCGCGTATGGACTGACGAAGAGTCAGGTCAAACCATCATCGCTGGTATGGGTGAGCTGCACCTGGACATCATCGTTGACCGTATGCGTCGCGAGTTCAAGGTTGAAGCCAACGTAGGTAAGCCGCAGGTTGCCTACCGTGAAACCATCCGTACCACCGTTAAAGACATCGAAGGCAAGCATGCCAAGCAGTCTGGTGGTCGCGGTCAGTACGGTCATGTTGTTATCGACATGTACCCGCTGGAAGAAGGCAAAGCCTACGAATTCGTCAACGACATCAAAGGTGGTGTCATTCCTGGTGAATTCATCCCGGGTGTTGATAAAGGTATCCGCGAGCAGCTCAAATCTGGTCCGCTGGCGGGTTACCCGGTTATGGATCTGGGTGTGCGTCTGCACTTCGGTTCTTACCACGATGTCGACTCTTCCGAACTGGCGTTCAAAATCGCTGCTTCCATGGCCTTTAAGGCTGGCTTCATGAAAGCCAACCCGGTTCTGCTTGAACCGATCATGAAAGTAG